>NZ_CAMQYW010000084.1 GCF_947039425.1 uncultured Cetobacterium sp.
CTGTTATCGTTACTGGTAACCCAAATTTCCCATGTGCATATTGCATAGCAAAAGGCATATTATGAAGAAAATCTGGCAATGGAATATAAAACATTATTGCAGGTCCCTCCACTAATGGTGGTGCTATAAACTCTATTGGTCCTATTCTCATAGATTTCGCCTCCTTTCATTTTTTTTACTTTAAATACTTTGATTTAAATTTTTTTATATTGTTAAACAGAGTTAATACTAGTATATTAAGTTTTATACTCAACAACCCTATAACTCCACTAACTAACATGGGAAATCCAAAATATTTTGTTGATATACCTAAAAAAACTCCGTATATTAAATATCTCTTTAAATACCCAACAACTCCTACTTTAAACGGAGAATTAGAAACTAAACTAGATTTAGCATCTAAACAAATCATATAAAATCCAACTACTGATAATAGCGATCCAAAAAACATTCCTAAATAAATATATTTATTCTGTGTCAATATTCCATACACTAAAATCACAATAGATGTTATAATTCCTCTTTTTATAATTCTTTTTAACTCTTCCATGAATCACACTCATTTCTATTTTTTCATTATTGTTCTATAAGCATTATAGAATCCACTAAAAACACCTACACATAAAAAAAATAAGAAAAGTGCCGTGCTTTTAAAAAAGTATTTTTCAATTAATTTATATATAAAAATAAAAACTCCAATATTCCCTACAATTATAAATCCTAAGAAACCTAAAAGTGAAAAATAGTGCATAAATTCTTTATTAAACCACATTTTTTTCACTTCCTTTTTATTATTTTTTTACTACATAAAAAAATCTCTCTCCAGCTATTCTATCATCTTTACCAACTCTTAACAAGTTTAAATTGTATTTTTCAAGAATATTTTCAATTTCTTTGTGTGTAAAGATTCTCTTTTCATACATTTCTTTTAATTTTTCATAGTGCCCTGCTCTGTTTTTAACAAAATAAACAGCTTCTATTACATCTATTTCGTCCTCTTGAAAATGCTCCCAAATAATAGTCATATCTTTTCTATCATCATAATAGACTCCACCTGGAAACATCATATTCATAAATTCTCTATTTATTACATCGAAAATATAGATTCCGCCTGGATTTAAGTTATTTTTAATACAAATCATCAGTTCTTCTAAGTCTTCAATTGTTGTTAAATGATTCACAGTGTCGAAAAGCGATACTATTATATCATATTTTTCTCCAGTGTCAAACGCTCTCATATCACCTGCAAATAATTTAACATTTTTATTTTTTAATTTTTTATTAGCTATTGTCAACATATCTGTAGATAAATCAAGACCCGTACACTGAAAATCATCTTTAAGCCTAAGTAAAGTTTCTCCTGTACCGCACCCTAAATCTAAGAGATTTTTTCCAGACACATCTGATTCTGAAATTATTTTTTTTATAAGATCTGCCCATTCATCATAATTGCAATGTTGCATAAACTTATCATATACTTTTGAAAAATTTTTATAATACATTAACTTACTCCTATACTAACTCTTTTTTTACAATTTCTGCTATTTCATGGGCTACTCTATCTACCATCTCTTTTTCTTTACCTTCAACCATTACTCTAACTATTGCTTCTGTTCCAGAAGTTCTTACTAATACTCTTCCAAGCCCAGCCATCTCTTCTTCTTTTCTTTCTATAAATTTAACAATATTTTCATTTTGATTCCATGTATTCTTCTTAGCATTATCTACTTTTATATTTATTAATATTTGTGGCCAATCAACAATCTCTCCAACTAACTCATCTAAAGATCTATTAGAGTCTCTTATAGCTTCAACTAATTTAACAGAAGTTAATACTCCATCTCCTGTTGTTCCAAAATCTGTTAAAATTATATGTCCTGACTGTTCTCCACCTATATTTACTTCTAATTCCCTCATTTTTTCAAGAACATATCTATCTCCTACATTTGCTCTCTCCAAAGTGATTCCTTGTGCTTTTAGATAGTTTTCAAATCCCATATTGCTCATTATTGTTGTTACTACTTTATTATCTTTTAATTCATTTCTAGACTTCATTCCAAGAGCTAAAACAGCTATTATTTTATCTCCATCTACAATTGTTCCATTTTTATCAACCGCTATTAATCTATCTGCATCTCCATCATATGCTAAACCTAAATCAGCATCATATCCCATGACAACCTTTGCCAAAATTTCTGGATGTGTTGAGCCACATTTAACATTTATATTTCTTCCATTTGGTGCATCATTTATTACTACTATTTCAGCTCCAAGTGATAAAAATACCTCTTTTGCCACTCTATATGCTGATCCATTTGCTGCATCTAAAATTATTTTCATTCCAGAAAAATCACCTTTCACTGTTGATAAAATATGATCTCTATATAAGTAATATTCATCCTCTGTGTAAGTAAATCTTCCAACTTCATCTCCTGCTATTGGATTTTTTGTTATTTTATCAATATTATCCATTAAACTTTCTAAATCTAATTCCACTAAATCTGGAAGCTTATTTCCGTTTTCTGCAAATATTTTAATACCATTATCTTTTGCTGGATTATGTGAAGCAGATATCATTATTCCTGCTTTTGCACTACTTTTTTGTGTTAAATAAGCTACCCCTGGCGTTGGTATTACTCCTACAAAATTTATATTTATTCCCATTGAATTTAATCCAGCTGTTAATGCTGATCTTAGCATATATCCTGATCTTCTAGTATCTGATCCCATTACTATTTTAATTCTTTTTTCATTTGGATATTGCTTTTTTAAAGAATACCCTAAAGCATACCCTAATTTTAATGCTAACTCCACCGTTAACTCTCTATTAGCCTCTCCTCTTATCCCATCTGTTCCGAAATATTTTCTCATTTTTTTCTCTCCCTTCTAAGCTGTAGTTTTTCCCCAATTAATCCTGTTATTAATCCTGATATACACCCCATAAATAGAAAACCCCATACAAAAATAAAAATAGATTTACTCATAATACTTATATTTCTAAATAATAAAAAGTAAACAACTATTAGTTGTGTTAAATTATGTACAAAAGCTCCACCTATACATATTGCTATTAATGATAATTTATCTCTATATCTAAAAAGTAAAATAGTCAAGAGGGTACTTGTCCCTCCTGATATCAAACTAATTATAAAGCTTGGTGAAAACATTGTTCCTAGCATCATTCCTTGAATAAATACTCTTAATAATAAAACTTCTAATCCCATTTTACTATCAAATTTTTCAAGGGCTATTATTGTAGCTATATTTGCTAGTCCTAATTTCATCCAAGGGAAAGGTTTAGGAATCAATGTCTCTACTAGAGATAGATAAAGAGCTAACAATACTAACGCTGTTAGATATTTTCTTCTTCTATCAACCATTTTTTATACCTTTAATTCCGCTGTCATTCCTAATAAGTTCTTATTTTTTTCTAAAATTGGATTTATCTCTTCATTTAAAAAATCTGTTACTTGATTAGGTGCAAATCCAACAAAGTTTTTTGGATCTAAAATTTCCATTAATTTATCTCTATCTATATCAAAAGTAGAATCTCCTAATATTCTTTCTATTAAATCATTTTCAAGCCCATATACTTTAACTTGCTTTCCAGCCTCCATAGAGTGCACTCTTATTACTTCATGTAACTCTTGTCTATCTCCACCTTTTTTTACACCTTCCATAATAATATACTCTGTTGCCATAAATGGTAATTCAGCCATTATATGTTTTTCTATCATTTTTGGATAAACTACTAAACCTTCTAAAATATTTTTCCATATTATTAATATTGCATCCACTGCTAAAAATGCTTGCGGCACTGATAATCTTTTATTTGCAGAGTCATCTAGAGTTCTTTCAAACCATTGTGTTGATGCAGTCATAGCTGTACTTTGTTGTAATGCAATTACAAATTTTGCAAGAGATGATATTCTTTCACTTCTCATTGGATTTCTTTTATAAGCCATTGCTGACGATCCTATTTGACTCTTTTCAAAAGGCTCTTCTATTTCTTTTAAATGTTGTAATAATCTTAAATCATTTGTAAATTTATGTGCACTTTGAGCTATTCCACCTAATAGATTAGATATTTCTGAATCAATTTTTCTATCATATGTTTGCCCTGTTACTAGAAATCTTTTATTAAATCCCATTTTTTCAGCAACTTTTTCATCTAACTCTTTAACTTTTTTATAATCTCCATTAAATAATTCTTCAAAACTTGCTTGAGTTCCAGTAGTTCCTTTTACACCTCTAAATCTAAGTGTTTCTTGTCTAAACTCTAACTCTTCTAAATCAAGAACTAAACTTTGAGCCCAAAGAGTCGCTCTTTTTCCAACTGTTGTTAATTGCGCTGCTTGAAAATGTGTAAATCCTAAAGTTGGAAGATCTTTATACTCATCCGCAAATTTAGCAAGACCATCAATTACATTTATTAATTTTTGTTTAGTTAACTGTAAAGCTTCTTTTATTTGAATTAAATCTGTATTATCTCCTACATACGCACTTGTTGCTCCTAAATGAATAATTGGCATTGCTAAAGGTGCTGCTGTTCCAAATGTATGTACATGTGCCATTACATCATGTCTGAATTTTTTTTCCATTTCATCAGCTAATGTATAGTCTATATTATTTATATTCTCTTTCATTTGTAATAATTGTTCATCTGTTATTTCAAGTCCTAGCTCTTTTTCTGTTTCTGCTAAAGCATACCACAGCTTTCTCCATGTTGAAAATTTGAAATTTGGTGAAAAAATCTCTAACATCTCTTTTGAACTGTACCTTTCTGCCAAAGGATTTGAATAAATATTTTTGTTCATCGTAATTCCTCCTAAAATATATATAATTTAATTTCTTTCTAACATCATCAATATTGCTGTTTCCCCATCACAATAATATTTTTTTCTTTTTCCTACCTGATTAAATCCTATTTTTTCATAAAATTTAATGGCTTTAATATTACCTTCTCTCACTTCTAAAAATAAGTTTTCTTTTTTTATATTTAAAAAATAGTTAATTAAATCTTTCCCTATTCCTTTTTCTCTACTTTTTCCAATTACAGCTATTTTCATAATTTCAAATACATCAAAAGAATCATGGACTAACAAATATCCATTTATTTTTTCAAAATTATCCACAATAAGAATATATGAATCACTTAAAATCATCTCTTCTAAACTCTCCTTAGAATAAGCTTCTTTTTTAAAAAATTCAATTTCCAACTTTGCTATACCATCTATAATCTCTTTATTTTCTATATCTTTAATAATATACATAACTATTTTAGAAATCCTATTCTATTTAAAGGCCAAAATCTTACAAAAGCCTTACCTTTAATTCTATCTTCTTTTACAAATCCCCACATTCTAGAATCGTAACTTCCATTAGTATTATCTCCTAAGGCTAAATAATAATCTTCATCCAATTTTTCTGTTACAGTCTTACCTTTTATTAATTGTGATAAAACTTCTGAATCATGAATATAATCTAAAATCATACCTGTTTGTGAACCGTTTATATAAAATTTTACATTTGGTAAAAGTTGAGATACATATCCTGAATTCTCTTTTAATAATTTTTGAACTTTTGCTACATCTATATTTTCTTGTTCAAATTTTGCTGTATAATCTTCTCCTGGAACTATTTTTACAATATCACCTTTTTTAGGAACTGTCCATGTATTGTAACTTAACTCTCCTAATGGAGTATATTCTCTATCTGATATTTTTTTCCCATTTACAAATAATCTATCATACTTTATTTGAACTTTTTCCCCTGGTAATCCCATTAATCTTTTTGTATAAAGAACTTTGTTTTCGATTGGTTCTTTAAATACAATTATATCCTCTCTTTTAGGAGCCTTAAAACTATATATAAACATATTCCCAAAAAGTCTATCTCTAGGAACTATTGTAGGTATCATAGATCCTGTTGGTACTAAAAAGTTACCTATATAAAATTTTTGTATAATTAGTACTAAAATTAAGGCTGTACCTAAACTTTCTATTAATTTTATTATTTTTCTTAAAATCTTTTCTGATGTTTTCCCTTGAATTTTAAACTTATTTACAAGCTTATCTTCTAATACTGTTCTTTTTTTATCTATTTTTGCTACTAAGTACTTTTCTTTTATAAAAATGTATAAAAAAAACGCCGTTAAGCATATGTAAAATATACTATTTAACACTATATGATCTCTATCCATGGTACTCTCCTTTATCATCAATTTGCTTATATTTTATCACAAAAAAAAGAAAAAAGCTAAGGAATTGTAATTCCCTAGCTTTTGAAAACTTATCTTCTGATTTCTTTGATTCTTGCTTTCTTTCCAGAAAGTTCTCTTAAGTAATAAAGCTTTGATCTTCTTACTTTTCCAACTTTTAATACATCGATTTTATCGATCATTGGAGAGTTTACTGGTATTATTCTTTCTACTCCGATTCCACCAGTTACTTTTCTAATTGTGAAAGTTTTTGCAACTCCTCCACCATTAACTCTGATTACTACACCTTCGAATAACTGAACTCTTTCTTTGTTACCCTCTTTTACTTTGTAGTAAACTCCAATAGTATCTCCTGCTTTAAAAGCTGGGATATCTGTTCTTAAGTAGTTTTGCTCTACTAATTGAATTAATTTTTCTTTCATTTTTGCCTCCCTGAATATTCATTTAATATTCCCATTAAAGCGGAATATTCGTTATAATAACTAAAGTATTCTATCATATTTTATACTATTTGTCAATTTTAAGAATTAAAATTTGAAATTAAAGTTTAGAATTGGTAATACTTCAAAAAGTTCACTATTATCTGCCATATTTACAAGTCCTATTTG
>NZ_CAMQYW010000085.1 GCF_947039425.1 uncultured Cetobacterium sp.
ATACGTAGCAGACAATTTTGATAATCCAAACAATTGGGATTTAACAAAAGAAGCTAGTACTGGTAAAAATATAGTTGTAATAGGAGCAGGACCAGCTGGAGCTCAAGCTTGTGTAACTTTAGCTAGAAAAGGACACAGTGTAACTTTACTTGAAAAAGAAGAGTATGTTGGTGGAATGATGAGATTTGATATTCCAGAATATAGACTTCCAAGAGAGGTAATAGATTCTGAGTTTTCACTGTTAGAAAAATTAGGTGTAACAATAAAATATGGTGTAAATGTGGGAAAAGATATAACATTAGACAAACTAAAGAAAGAGTATGATGTAGTAGTAGTTGCTATAGGAAAACAACAAGGTAGAGTTGATATGTCTCTTGAAAATATTGACGCTAAGGGAGTATTTTCAGCTGTTGAATTTTTAAAAGAGATATCTTTAACAAGAGATTGTAAAGAAGCAGGAAAAAATATAATTACTATAGGAGGGGGAGATGTAGCAATGGATTGTGCTAGATCAGCCCTAAGAGTAAAATCTGTTGAAAAATCATATTTAATAGCCTTAGAAAAAGATTTAAAAACTTTAACTGCATCAAAGCATGAAGTTGAAGGTGCATTAGATGAGGGAGTGAACTTTATATTATCATCTGGAATTAAAAGAATTGAAAAGGATGAAAATGGAAGAGTTCATAGAATTTTTACGAAGAAATGCTTATCAATGTTTGATGATTGTGGAAACTTCTCTCCAATGTTTGATGAAAATCAAGAGGAGATCATAGATGTTGATACTATGGTATTTGCTATAGGTCAAGGTGTAGATTACACAATAGATTCAAGTAAAGTGCTTAAAAAAGATAAAGATAGATTTTTTGTTTTTGATGAATTAACTCTTCAATCTAAATATGATGAAAAAGTATTTTTTGCAGGAGATTGTGCATCAGCATTTATAGTTGTAAAAGCTATGGCTGAGGGACAAAGAGCAGGAGTTTCAGTTGATAGATATTTAAATAATTTAGATTTAAAAGAGGGAAGAGCTCTTGAAAATGAAGGTGGAAAAGCTGAAAGTAGATTACATCTTCCAACAGAGTATTTACCAGAAGGATGGGATATAGCTGAAAAGGTAAATAGAAATAAAGGGCAAGAGATAGATGTAGAAGATAGAAGTAAAAACTTTAGAGAAGTTGAAAAAGCATTTACAAAGGAAGAGGCTTTAAATGAATCAAATAGATGTTTACAATGTGAGTGTAAACTTTGTATGAAAGAGTGTTTAATGCTTCCAAAATTTACATCATGTCCTAAAGAATTATTTAAAGAATATTTAGAAAATGGATATGAAAATATGGATAAAGAGATAGCTTACTCTTGTAATGAGTGTACTCAGTGTACTATAAAATGCCCAAATGATTTTAAAATAAAAGAGAATTTTATTGAAATGAGAAAAGAGTATGTAAAAGCTAATGACGGATTATCTCCATTTGCAGGGCATGATGCATTGGATGATGGTCAAGAGTTAGAGTGTAGTAAAAAATATTCGCTATCAGTTCCAGGGAAAAAGAAAACTAAATATGTTTTAATTCCAGGATGTACAGTTCCAGCTTCTCTTCCAGGTGCAGTAGAGGATACTTTAAAGCATATGAAAGAGGTTTTAGGAGATGAAAATGTAGGAGCTATATTACAGTGTTGTGCAAGACCTACAGAGATAATAGGTGAAACAGATTTATTTGAAGAGAGATATTCTCGTGTTCAAAAAGAGATAAATGATATGGGTGCAGATGTAATTGTAACTCTTTGTCCATCTTGTTTTAAAACATATGAAAAATACTCTGGAATAAAAGTTATATCTTATTGGGATTTAATGAGAGAAGAGATAGGTATTCCAAAATCTCAAAAAGGTGTTGGAGAAACTAGTGATGTTATATTTAATATACATGATTCATGTCCAACAAGAGATGTACCATCACATCATGAAAGTGTTCGTTGGGTATTAAAAGAACTTGGATATAAAGTCGAAGAGATGGCCAATATTAGAGAAAATACTAGATGTTGTGGAGTTGGAGGAATGCTTGGGTGTATCAATGCTGGTCTTTATAAAGAGATTGTAGATAGAAGAGTAAATGATGCAACTCAAGATCATATTATTTCATATTGTGGTTCTTGTAGAGGAAGTATGGAACTTGGAGGATTGGATTCCCTTCATATATTGCAGCTTATCTTTGGAAAAACTTATATGAAAAAAGATGCTTGTAAAAGAAGTGAAGATTATGGATTCCATAATAGACTTGATACAAAAAAAAGATTAAAGAAATATTTATAGTAAATAAAAAATGGATGTAGCTACAGCTACATCCATTTTACTTTATACATAAAGACTTGTTTCAAAATACTTAGAACTATTTGCATAAGAATATATAACAGAACCACCTTTAATTAAGTCAATGGCATGTTTTGATATATTCCTCGGCAGAGCAGGACATCCATAACTTCTACCAAGTCTACCTTGAGCTTTTGCAAAATTTGGATTAGCATATGCTGCACCATGGATAACAATATGTCTTTTTTTAGCATTATCATTTATATTTTTCTCAAGTCCATCTAAAACAAGAGAGTAACCATTTCTTCCCATATAAGTATTCTCTGTTAAAAAGAATCCAAGGGAACTTTTGTGAGAGTTAACTTTATTGGAAAAAGATGTTGCTAAAACTGAACCGCTATTTTTACCATGAGAAACAACAGATGAAACAAGAACTTTTTCTTTATCTAAATCAATAATAAAAAATCTTTGTTCTGTGGATGGTTTAGAAAAATCGATTATTGTTAAAAGATCTTTTTTTCTATCTTGAATTTTATTATATCCTTCCATTGCTGTATTAAAAACATAAAAGTCTAATTTGTCATTTAGGTCTAATTTATCATACAAAGCTTTGTTGTAGGAATTAAGTGTTTTCTCTTTAGTAATAATGGAATTAACACTTTCATTACTACCTGTAAAAGAAAAACTAAAAGAAAAAACAGAAACAATTAAAAAGAAACAACTGATAAATAAGTATCTCATTTTTAAAATATAAACCTCCATTAATATAGTTTTTATACAAAAATATATAATTTATATATTTTCGTTATTCTGAATATAATATCATGATGGATAATAAAAGTCAAGAAAGCTATTCTTGACTCAGTAAGTTTATATGTTAAAAAACAATAACTAATGTTTTAAAAGTTTGAGCCCAATCGTATATGAATTTAGCATGGGATGTGGCATTTCTTACACACATATGTGATCTTGGTATAGTTCCAAGAGTAGGAGAATATTCTATCATTTTTGTTTCAGGAAGATTTACAGGAACACCATGTAAATACCCACCTCCAGAAAATCTAGTGGCATATGGAGTATATCCAGCAAGTTCTGTTTTACTTCCATCAACAAGATAAAGCATTTTAGGTTTTTTATATTGTACTACAAATATTCCACCAGGAGTTTCAAATTGAAATGGAGGATTATGAAGACCTGTTGTACAAGGATTATAACTTCTAATTTTCCATATGTGATTGACATCTTCAAGAGTACTTATATTTTGGTTTTTTCTATCAACAAAAACAACTCTTTTAAAATCAGTAACTTCTAATTCTCTAACGTATCTATTTGGAATTAACCATTCACCAGGAAGGTCTAAAAAAGCTACTTTTGTATATATATCCCCTTTAGAAATAATAGCTACAAGCTCACCATCTGTACCAAGTCTATCAGGAACATCTAGTTTTAAGGGCTTATATAGGGGTATTCCTTGATAGGCTCTTATTCCATAAGCGTCTTCAGAAATAGTAATAACTCTATTTATATCTTTGAAAGTATATGTTTTAATAAAGTGATGTCCAGGAAGGGTAGGATGACCATTGGCATTTTTATAGTTTCTTAAGGTTCCAAATGCTGAATACTTAGTTTCAAATTGTGTGATTTGATCTAAATAGTTTGATATTATATCTTTTCTAAATGTTCTCTCTATTTTTTTATATTTATACGTGTCTTTTAAAGTATGTTTATTGTAAAGAAGGTCTTTTTCAATTTGAGCACTTTGAGAGGGTATAAATATATAAAAAAATAGTAGTAAAGTAAATATTTTACTAAAAATTATCTTCATAATTAAACTCCTTTATGATTTATTTGTTATAAATAAATTATACTCTAAAATTTACTTTTTCCTAGTACAAATTAGATAAAATACTATATTGGTGGTAATCTATACTGAATACCACTCTTTTTGTTATAAAAAATATACAAATTATGGTATAATAAATTAATAAATAATAAAAAAAAGGTGAGGAAATAGATGTATAAGATTCAATATATAATATTCAAAATCTTTCGTTCTATACTTCTTCTATTACCAGAAAAGTTAAGGTTTAAAATGGCTGAGACATTGGGAAATATAGGATATAGAGTAATAAAGAAAAGAAGATTAATAGCCTTGGCAAATTTAAAATTAGCTTTCCCAAATAAAAGTAATAAAGAGATTGAAAAAATAGCTAAAGAATCATATAGAATTATGGCAAAATCTTTTTTATCAACTTTATGGTTTGATGATTATTTAAAAACCAAAGTGAATTTAATGGATTTCCAAAGGGTATTAAGAGCCAAGGATAAAGGCAAAGGAGTAGCAATAGCTTTAATTCATATGGGAAATATGGAAGCAACATTAAAAGCAGCAGAAAACTGTGAAGTTGTAACAGTTGCTAAAAAACAGAGAAATCCATATATAGATAAATTTATAACTGATGCTAGAGAGAAATTAAATATTATACTTTTAAAAAAATCAAAACAAACATCTAGAGAGCTTCGTGAAAAATTAGAAGAAAAATGTGTATTAGCTCTTTTTAGTGATCACAGAGATAAAGGGGCTAATGTGGTATTTTTTGGAGAGGAAACAGTATCTCCAACAGGAATAGTAAATACAGCTTTAAAGTATGATATGCCCTTAATAATAGGATATAATATCATGAATAAAGACAATACATGCACAACATATTTTACAGAGGAGCTAGACTTAGTAAGAACTGGTTCTTTTAAACATGATGTTATGGAAAATACACAGTTGTTAATGAATAATATAGAGCATATAATAACAAATTATCCAGATCAATGGATGTGGTTTCACGATAGATGGAAGCTATATAAAAAGATAATAAAAGAAAAAAATGGGAGGAAATAATTAATGTTAATTGGAATTATTGGAGCAATGAATGAAGAGGTTATACAATTAAAAGAGACTATGAATTTAAAAGAAACTAAAACAATTGGTGGATATGAGTTTTTTAAAGGTGAATTATATGGCAAAAATATAGTTTTAGTTGAATGTGGAATTGGAAAAGTAAATGCAGCTTTATGTTCTACACTTTTAATTGAGGCTTTTAATGTGGATAAAGTTTTATTTACAGGAGTGGCAGGAGCTTTAAATCCTGAAATAAATATAGGTGATATAGTTGTATCAACTGATTTAATAGAGCATGATTTTAATGCAACAGCTTTTGGATATGATTTTGGAGTTATACCAAGAATGGAAAATTCTAAGTTTAAAGCTGATAAAGACCTAGTTGAACTTGCTAAAGAAGCAGGAGAAAAAGAGTTTGGAAAAGAAAGAGTTTGGACAGGAACAATATTAAGTGGAGATGAGTTTGTAGCTTCACCTGAAAAAATAAAGTGGTTAAGAGATACTTTTAATGGTGAGTGTACTGAGATGGAGGGAGCAGCAGTAGCTCATGTATGTGAACTATTAGGAAAGCCTTTTGTAATAATAAGATCAATTTCAGATAAAGCAAATCATGATGCTAATATGAATTTTGATGAGTTTGTTAAATTAGCAGCTCAAAACTCAAAATTAATAATAGAGGGAATGTTAAATCAATTATAATAGTTCAGGAGGAGTAATGAATATAGAGGCATTATTAAATGAATTATACTCTTATTCAATGCATGGAATAAAACTTGGATTACAAAATATAGAAGATATTTGTAATGCAATGGGAAATCCACAGAAAGATTATAAAATTATTCACATAGCAGGAACTAATGGAAAGGGATCTACTTCAACTACAGTGGAGAAGATTTTACTTGAAAATGGAGATAGAGTTGGAAAGTATACTTCACCACATATTTTAAGATTTAATGAAAGAATTTGTGTTAATGGACTTGAGATAACAGATGAGGAGATAGGGTATTATTTTTCATATGTAAAAGAAACTATAAGAAAGTTGGGTATAAGCCCAACTTTCTTTGAGGTTACAACAGCTATGATGTTTAAGTATTTTTCTGATAAGAAAGTGGAGTATGTAATTTTAGAGGTTGGACTTGGTGGAAGGTTTGATGCTACAAATGTGGCAAATGGTGATATTTGTTGTGTTACCAATGTAAGTTTAGATCACACAGAGTTTTTAGGAAACTCAATTTATGAAATAGCTTGTGAAAAGGCTGGAATAATAAAGAAAGGGTCTAGAGTTATAGTTGGAAGTTTAAATAAAGAGTTTTTAAGAGCTATTAATGAAAAAAGTAGAGACTATATAAATGTTTTAGAAAAATATAAAGATTCAAGTTATATTTTAGATTTTAAAAACTTTATAACAAAGATATTTATAGATTCTAAAGAGTATGATTTTTCTTTATTTGGAGAGTATCAATTTAAGAATTTTTTATGTGCTTATGAAATAGTAAAAGAGATTGGTATTTCTGAGAGATCGGAAGAGCACACGTCTGAACTCCAGTCAC
>NZ_CAMQYW010000086.1 GCF_947039425.1 uncultured Cetobacterium sp.
GTAATTACAATAGAACCTGGAATATATTTACCTGATTTTGGTGGAGTTAGAATTGAGGATGATATTTTAATAACAAAAGATGGATATAGAGTTTTAACAAATATTTCTAAAGAGTTTAAAATTATAAAGTAAATTAAAAAACGTTCTTTAATAGAAAATAACGTTCTTAAATTCTGCAGAAGAAGCTATTTATATAAAATTTTTATACGATATATATATTATTAATCTTTTTAAAAAAATTAAATATATGATACCCTTTATCTACAATTGAAAATTTATTCATTAGAAAAATTATCAAAAATAGGGGGAAATATGGGAGCAGAATTAAAGCAAAAAAAGAGTTTTGTAGATAAATTCTTAAATGTAATTGAAAAGGGAGGAAATGCATTACCTCACCCAGCTACGTTATTTGCAATATTAGCTGTGGCAATAATAATAATATCTGGAATTGGTCATGCCTTAGGATGGTCAGTTGATTTTATAGGAATTAATAGTAAAACTATGAAATCACAAGAAATGGTTATATCTGTTAAATCACTAATGTCAAAAGAGGGAGTAAATTATATATTTACTTCAATGGTTAAGAACTTTACTGGATTTGCACCATTAGGAACAGTATTAGTTGCTATAATAGGTATAGGTATAGCTGAGAGATCTGGACTTATGGCTGTTTTATTAAAGAAAGTTGCATTATCTACACCTAAACATTTAGTTACGGTTATGATAATATTCTTAGGAATTATGTCTAACGTGGCATCAGATGCAGGATATGTAGTATTACCACCACTTGCAGCATTGGTATTCTTAAGTTTTGGAAGACACCCAATAGCAGGACTTGCAGCAGCTTTTGCGGGAGTATCTGGAGGATTTTCAGCTAACTTATTAATAGGAACAATAGATCCATTATTAGGAGGAATTTCAACAGAGGCTGCAAGAATTCTTGATCCAAATTATGAAGTTTTACCAACAGCAAACTGGTATTTCATGATGGTATCAACATTTATTATTGCAGGAATAGGAACATTTATTAATGATAAAATAGTAGAGCCAAGATTAGGTAAATATGAGGGAGAAGAAAAGTTAGAGTTTCAAGAGGTTTCTCCAGAGGAGAAAAAAGCTCTTAGATGTTCAGGTTTAGCTACTGTAATTATGTTAGGATTAATGGTACCTTTATATTTTGCACTAGGAAAAAATTTCTTAGGACAAGGATTAGTACCAATAATAGTAATGTTCTTTGCAATTCCAGGATTAGCTTTTGGAAAATCAATTGGAACGATTAAAGATGATAAAGATGTAATGAGAATGTTAACTAAATCGTTTGAAGGAATGGCTGGATATATTGTTCTAGTATTCTTTGCAGCTCAATTTATAGCATATTTTAATTATACTAATCTAGGAACTATATTAGCTGTTAAAGGTGCAAATATAATTGAAGCAACAGGATTTACAGGAATTCCATTAATAATTGGATTTATCTTAATAGTTGGATTCTTAAACTTATTTATGGGATCAGCTTCAGCAAAGTGGGCAATTTTAGCTCCTGTATTTATTCCAATGTTAATGAGAGTAGGATATACACCTGAATTTACTCAGTTAGCATACAGAATAGGAGATTCATCAACAAACATTGTCTCTCCATTAATGTCATATTTTGCAATGATCATAGTATTTATGCAAAAGTATGATAAAAAAGCTTCTTTAGGAACGTTAATTTCAACGATGCTTCCTTACTCGATGGCATTCTTAGTAGGATGGTCAATATTCCTAGCAATATGGATGATGACAGGATTCCCAATAGGACCAGATGCAGTAATAAAAATGGCTGGAATGTAATATATAAATAAAAAAGCTGGAAAATTTTTCCAGCTTTTTTTTATACAATTAAACTTAATACAGATAAAGCTCCAATAAAAATAAGTGTGGGATTTATCTTTTTAAAGTCTCCTAAACCAACATGAATAACAATGTAAGAGATAAAACCAAAGGCTAATCCAATACTAATACTATATGTTAAAGGCATCATTAAAATAGTAATGAAAGATGGGAAAAGTGTTTTATAATCTTTCCAATCTAGATCACAAATATTTTTAAACATATATACTCCAACAATAATAAGAGCAGGTGCAGTAGCAAAAGAAGGAACTACTGAAACTAATGGTGTAAAGAAAAGTGATAGAATAAATAATGAAGCAGTTACAACAGAAGCTAATCCTGTTTTAGCACCAGCAGCAATACCAGAAGCTGTTTCAGATAGTGTAGTAACAGTACTAGTACCTAATGTAGCTCCAATAATAGTTGCTGTAACATCAGCGTATAGCATTTTTCCTAAATCTTTAACTTTACCATTTTTATCAGCTAACCCAATCTCTTTAGAACAAGCAATAAGAGTTCCTAAAGAATCAAATAAGTCAACAAACATAAAAGAAAATGCTGGACCTAAAAGAGAAAGCTTTAAAGCACCTAAGATATCTAATTTAAATGCTATTGGAGCAATACTAGGAGGCATCGACATTATAGATGAAGGAAGAATGGTATCACCTGTAAAGAAACCAATAACAGTAGATGTAATGATTCCAAAAAGTATACCACCTTTAACTTTTTTAATTTCTAAAATGATAGCAATGAAAAGACCAATAATACCGATTAATATTTGTGAATTAAATTTTGAAAGGCCAATAATAGTTGCATGGTTTGGAATTACAACTCCAAGTGTTTTTAAACCTATAAAAGATATGAAAAGACCAATTCCACCAGTAACAGATATTTTTAAACAGAGAGGAATAGCGTTAGCTATTTTTTCTCTAATTCCACCAATGGAAAGGAAAAAGAAAAATACTCCAGATAAGAAAACAATTCCAAGTGCAGTTTCCCAAGGAATTCCTCTACCAATAACTAGTGAATATGTGAAGAAGGCATTTAATCCCATTCCAGGAGCTAAGGCAAAAGGAACATTAGCAAAAAGTGCTGCAATTAGAGTACCAATAGCTGCAGATAAAATAGTAACAGTAATAAGAGCACCTTTATTCATTCCAGATTCACTTAATATAGCTGGATTAATGAAAATAATGTATGCCATGGTTAAAAAAGTCGTAATTCCACCGATAACTTCCTGCTTAACAGTACTGTTACGATGACTAATTTGAAAAAAATTGTCTAAAAAATTCATGAAACACCCCTTAAAGTTTTCTTTATATTATACAAAGAATATCAATGATGTCAAAGAAAAATAATAATTCTTATGAAAAAATAGTGTTATAATAAATTAAATATCAGATAATAGGAGAAAATGTATGGAAAAAATAGGTATATTTTATACAACATTAAAAGGAAGAACAGAATATATAGGAAAATTAATAAAAAAAGAAGTAGAGGAACAAAATAAAATAATGTGTGATATTTATAATATACATAATAAATATAAAAATATGAAAGAGTATGAGCTAATAATATTATTAACGCCAACATATGGAGCTGGAGCTTTACCTAAAGAATGGAATAAAGTTTTAGAATATTTAGAGAGTGAAAATATAAAAGGGAAAAAATTTGCTCTTTGTGGAACAGGAAATGGAGGGTTTTATGCTGCAACTTTTATAAATGGATTAAGAGATTTATATGATTTTTTAAAAGATAAAGATGCCAAAATTATAGGTGAAACAAATAAAAATGACTATGAATACGTAAAGAGTAGAAGTGAAGTTAATGGTAAATTTATAGGATTAGCAGTTGATTTAATGTTTTCAGAAGAAGTTATAAAAAAAAATATAGACAAATGGATAAAAAATATTATAAAAGAGTAGTGGACAATATTAAGATTATACTATATAATTATTGTATACTTTTAAAAATAAACAACCCATATAAAAAAACCTAGCTAATTGCTAGGCTTTTTTTATTTTCCACAACATTTTTTATATTTTTTACCAGAACCACAAGAACAAGGCTCATTTCTTCCAATTTTATTAACAGTTCTAGTTAGCTTAGGTGCAGTAATAGTTCCATTAATGTCAGTAAGAGAGTGTCCTTTTAAAGACCATAAAGGTAAGGTATTTGCAATATTTGTTACAACAGTTGTAAATACTTGTCCAGATTCTAATGAATCAAAAGTTACTCTTTGATTGAAATCATTAATAATATCATTAATAGTAATATTATTTTTTATCTTATCAATTATAGATGTAATTTCAAATCCTATTTGAGCTCCTTGTAATTTATGAGATAATAAAAGAGATATAAGATCTGCTACATCTTGAGTTTTTTCAAGATAGAAATAGTTCCAATAATTTTTATATTCTTCATTAGTAAGCACTTTATATTCTAATTCAGGATATTTTATCATCTCTTGAAGAATATCTACAGGCTCATGAACTGAGTCAGCAACAAAATAGATTGTATTTGTACTTTCATCAGCAATTTGAGCAATAAATATATTTAAAATCCATCTTTTTTCAATAAAAGAATGGATGTTCTCTAGAGAAATATCAGAGAAAGTATTAGCTAAAAGCTCTAATAATTGAACTTCAGAAATAACACCATAAAATCTAATCATACCAAGAATTAACATTTCTAACTCTTGATTGTGATCAACAGCTTTTTTTCCATCTTCTGTATTAGAGATTTGGCTAAGTGTTTCTAAAAACCAAATTGAAATTTCAAAGTGATTATTATCTTTTTCTTTTATTACATTTTTAGAGATTAGTCCAAAACTTTGAAGAGGAATTAAAAATTCTTCAAATTCAGAGAAATCCTCTTCACTAACGTTATTATTATTTTTATTATATTGTGCTAAAAAAAGAACTGTATCTTTAGAGAATATCTCTAAAAAAGTTTCAGAATTCTTTTGATAAACCTCTACAACTTTATCTACTAATTTACCTTTAACAGTGCTCTTAGCAAGTTTTATATTAAACTTTGCTAAAATCTTAAAAAGATCATCTTTTAATAAGCTGTTTAAAGATTCTATTAAAAATTTATCTTCCACATTGACCTCCAAACATTTTTTACCATTATTATACCATAAAAAGTTTAAAAAAAAAAATGAATGAAAATCTAAAAATATTATTTATCTAAGATTTTTATTATTTTATTTTTGAAAAATATGTTTCCATTGTTAAAATAAAATTGAATAGGATAAACTTCAACACCTTCACTTAAAGCTTCATAGAAGGTTTCAAAAAATATAGGGTCAGTATCTTTTTTAGGGACAAAGTAATCAGCATCCTTTAAAATAATAAGGAAAATAACAGCACGATTGCCCTCTTTTTTAAGTTGAATTAATTCATTTAAATGTTTAGTAGCTCTGATACTTGGAGCATCAGGAAAAGTTGCAATTTTATTTTCAACTAAAGAAACACCTTTAGTTTCTATAAATATATTTTCATTATTTTTTATTAATAGATAATCTAATCTACTTTTCCCATATTTAACCTCAGCTTTTATTGAATCTACTTTTCCAAAAGGAGAGATAGAGAAATCTTTAAAAAAATTATCAGTGATATATCTATGAATTGAAGAATTAATAAGAACCTCCTCACCATCATCAGAAAGAGCAGCAATAACATCCCATTGAGTTTTTCTTTTTGAGATATCAATTGCTTTTCTTAAAAGAACTTTATTTCCAGGAAAAAGGAGTTCTTTTATTCTTCCAGAGTCATGAACATGTGCAATAGCAATAGTTCCATCTTGAAGTTTAAAATGAGCAATAAAACGATTAGGTCTTTCAATAAAAATACCAATAGCATCAATTTTAACATTAAAAATAAGTTTCATAAAACCTCCCAAAAAAAAAGGATCATTTAATGATCCTTAGTTATGTGTAAACTACTCAGCAGGAGAGATACATTCAACTGGGCAGCTACCAGCGCAAGCTCCACAATCAATACACTCATCTTCATTAATTCTTCTTTTTCCACCCTCTACTTCAGAAATGCAGCTAACTGGGCAGATTGATTCGCAAGTTCCACAACCAATACATAAATCTTCATTAATTCTATATGCCATAAAAAAAACCTCCTAAATGTAACTTAAATTTAACAAAATTAAGTCTTAATATACGAATTATACATCTAAAGCAAAAAAAAGGCAATGTATTTTTAATTCGTATAGTTTTATTAATAAATAACTCTTATTTTCCTTTAAAAAAATAAAAAAAATAATGTATAATAAAAAAGGAGGTGTACTATGAAAATTTTTGTAATGTCAGATATACATGGATCAGTCTTTTATTTAAAGAAAGTCTTAGATGCTTTTAAGAAAGAAGAAGCAAAATTATTATTAATACTAGGTGATGAACTTTATCATGGTCCAAGAAACGATTTACCTGAGGAATATAATCCTAAAGAAGTTGTTAATTTATTAAATCCCTTAAAAAATATGATAATTGCTGTAAGAGGGAATTGTGATAGTGAAGTGGATCAAATGCTTTTAGAGTATCCTATAATGGGAGATTATTCTACTATTTTATGGAATGAAAAAAGAATTTTTGCAACACATGGTCATATATTTAATAAAGAGAATATGCCGAATATTCAAAGTGGGGATATTTTAATTTATGGACATACTCATATTCCTTTAGCAATAGAAGAGGAAGGTATATATATATTAAATCCAGGGTCAATATCTCTTCCTAAAAATGGAAACAAAAATAGTTATGGGATATTTGAAAATAATAAATTTATAGTAAAGGATTTAGATGGGAATTTAATAAAGGAAATAGAGATAAAAAAATAGAGTGGATTTTAG
>NZ_CAMQYW010000087.1 GCF_947039425.1 uncultured Cetobacterium sp.
CTGAGTATTATAAAAATTTAGCAAAAGAGATGGAAGAGTTAGGAGCAGATTCTATTGTAATAAAAGATATGGCTGGAATTCTCTTACCAGAAACAGGTTATAAATTAATAAAAGAGATAAAATCTGTAATTAATATCCCGTTAGAGTTGCATACTCATGGAACAAGTGGAATAGCGGGTATGTTATATTTAAGAGCTATTGATGCTGGAGTTGATATTATTGATACTGCAATTTCAGCCTTTGCAGGTGGGACCTCTCAACCTGCAACAGAATCTATAGTAAGAACTTTAGAGGGAAACAAAAGAGACTCGCAGCTTAATTTAACTTTATTAAAAGAAATAGCTGAATATTTTAAACCAATTAGAAAAAAATATGTGGAGGAAAAAAATTTAAATATACAAGCATATTTTGTAGAACCTAGCATTTTAGAATATCAACTTCCAGGAGGAATGTTATCTAACTTAATTTCGCAATTAATAATTCAAGGAGAACTTGATAAATATGAAGATGTTTTAAAAGAGATACCAAGAGTAAGAGAGGATTTAGGATATCCACCACTAGTAACTCCATTAAGCCAAATTGTTGGAGCACAAGCAGTTTTTAATATTTTAACAAAGGAAAGATATAAATTAATTTCAAATGAAATAAAAAATTATGCACGAGGATTATATGGGAAAACACCTATTTCAATTAAGGAAAATATAAAAAAAATATTAATAGGAGATGATTCTATTTTTGAAGGTCGTCCTGCAGACCAATTAAAACCAGAATATGAACTTCTTGAGGAAAGAGTAAAAAAAATAGTAAATAATCCAGTTCCAGAAGATATATTAATATATGCAATGTTTCCACAAGAGGCAATAAAATACTTTCAAAAAAATAAAATACTATAAATAGTAAAGACATAATCATATATAATTCACAAAATTCATATAAAAATTCCTTTAAACATTGACAAAATAAAAAAAATAGAGTATTAGAATAGATAATAAAATAATCTGGGAGGTTATATTATGTTTGAAGGAAAAAAAGTTATTTTAAGAGGATATAAGGAATCAGATATTGAAAAAAGTTGGGAATTAGTAGAGGAAAAGGGAATAAGAGAACTTTTACAATCTGATCCAATATTCCCTAACTCTTTAGAGAATCAAAGAGATTTTATAAATAAAGTTATGAAGGGAAGTGAAAAAGAGTATCATTTTGCTATTGAAAGAAAAGATATGAAAGAATATATTGGTGGATGTGGAATAAACTCTATTGATAGAAAAAATAGTATTGCAGAGATTGGAATTTGGTTAGGGAAAGAATATCATGGAAAAGGGTTTGCATCTGATGCACTAAGATTATTGTGTAGTTATCTTTTTAATGAACTGAATATTCATAAGATTAAATTATTTTATTTTGAATTTAATGATGCAGCAAGAGCATGTTATGATGCAGTTGGATTTAAACCAGAAGGAATAAATAGACAAGAGATCTATAGATATGGAAGATATTCAGATGTTATTACTATGGGAATGTTTAGAAATGAATTAAAGTTATAAGGAGTCCTATATGGAAAAGACTTTATTAATAATAAAACCTGATGGAGTAAAAAGAAAATTAATTGGTGAAATTATCCAAAGAGTAGAGAAAAAAGGATTAGAAATCAAAGAGCTTCAGATGAAAAGATTAACTTTAAATGAAGTTGAAAAACATTATGAGATGCATAAAGAAAAAGATTTTTATAAAGACTTAATTGAATTTTTAATGTCTGGACCTATTGTATTAATTATAGTAGAGGGTGAAAATGCCATAGAGATTATACGAAAAATGGCAGGAAAAACTGATCCTAAAGAGTCTGACTTTGGTACTATAAGAGGTGATTTTTCAATAAATATTCTTGAAAATATAGTTCATACATCAGATAGTAGAGAAAATGCAAAAAAAGAAATTTTAAATTTTTTTAATATATAAATAAAAGACTTCTCAAATTTAAATTGAGAAGTTTTTTATTTGTGTAACATAGGTTACAGATATAAAAATAAAAATATGGTAAACTTATTTTAGAATATAAAGAAGATAGCTAAGGAGGATTAATGAGAATAAAGAAAAATATGAATTTAAATGAAATAATAGTAAAATATCCTGAAACAATAGAAATTTTAAAAAATAATGGGTTTAAAGGTTTAGATAATCAAGTAGTTTTGGAGAAATTAAAAGAAATTACTTTAGAAGAAGCATTAAAATTGAAAAAAATAAATATAGATTCTTTTTTAATTTTACTAGAAGAATCTATTGGTGAAGATAAAGTATTAGAAGATAAAAATGCTATAACATTAACAGGATTACTCCCTTGTCCAGTAAGGACTCCTTTGTTAGAAAAATTTCAAAATTTTTTACATAAAAATAAAGATATAAATATTAAATATGAACTTAAAGCTGCATCAGCAGGACTGTCTTGGTTAAAAGATGATGTGATAAATGCAAATAATTTAGACAATTTATCAGATATGTTTATATCTGCTGGATTTGATTTATTTTTTGAAAAAAAGTTAATGGGAAAATTTAAAGAGCACGGAGCTTTTGAAGATATGACAGATATAACAGAGTACAATAAAGATTTTATAGATTTAAAAGATCCTAAAGGGGAATATTCAATGATTGGAGTAGTACCTGCTAT
The DNA here is from genome assembly GCF_947039425.1 of uncultured Cetobacterium sp. GTDB lineage: Bacteria > Fusobacteriota > Fusobacteriia > Fusobacteriales > Fusobacteriaceae > Cetobacterium_A. The sequence continues at coordinate 2,663 of NZ_CAMQYW010000087.1, forward strand.
TTTTTTAGTTAATAAAGAAAAATTAGGAAATAGAGATATGCCTACATCTTGGGAAGATATTTTATCTCCTGAATTTGAAAAATCAGTTTCACTTCCAATAGCTGATTTTGATTTATTCAATGCTATTTTAGTAAATATTTATAAAAAATATGGTGATAGTGGAGTTGAAAAATTAGGTAAAAGTCTAATGAGTAGTATGCATCCAGCAGAGATGGTAGGATCAAATGGACCAACAATAACAATAATGCCATATTTCTTTTCAAAAATGATAAAAGAAAATGGTCCTATGATTGCTATTTGGCCAAAAGAGGGAGCTATTATATCACCTATATTTATGTTAACTAAAAAAAATAAAAGAGATGAACTGAAAAAAATAGTTGATTTTATGAGTGGAGAAGAGATTGGAAATATAATCTCTCATCAAGGGTTATTTCCAAGTGTTAATCCAAAAGTAAAAAATCTAACAGAAGGTAAACCAATAATGTGGATTGGTTGGGACTATATATATTCAAATGATATAGGTGAAATAATTAGACATTGTGAAGAGATTTTTAAAAAAGGAGCTGAGTTATAATGAATTTAATTACAATATCAGGACCACCATCTTCTGGAAAAACATCAATTATTTTAAAAACTATAGAAAGTTTAAAAAATAAAGGATTAAAAGTTGGAGTTTTTAAATTTGATTGTTTATATACAGATGATGATTTGATTTATAAAAAAATAGATGTTCCAGTAAAAAAGGGACTTTCAGGATCAGTTTGTCCTGATCACTTTTTTGTAAGTAATATTGAAGAAGTTGTACAATGGGGAAAAGAGTTAAATTTAGATATATTAATAAGTGAAAGCGCAGGGTTATGTAATAGATGCTCTCCTTATATTCAAGGAATAAAAGCTATATGTGTAATAGATAATTTAAGTGGAATAAATACTCCTAAAAAGATTGGACCAATGTTAAAAACAGCAGATATAGTGGTTATTACAAAGGGAGATATTGTTTCTCAAGCAGAGAGAGAAGTTTTTGCCTCAAGAGTTCAAAGGGAAAATCCAAGGGCTATAATAATGCATATAAATGGTCTTACAGGTCAAGGAGCTTATGAATTTTCAAATATAATATGTAGAGACAACGAAGAAATTACAACAGTTGTAGAAAAAAAATTAAGGTTTTCAGTTCCATCAGCAGTATGTTCATATTGTTTAGGAGAAACTAGAATAGGTAGTTCATATCAAATGGGAAATTTAAGAAAAATAGATATGGAGGAAAAGTAATGGATATGATGGATATATTAGGTTTAAATGAGGATAAGATTGAAAGTATAACAATAAAAAGTGGATATAATAAATTTGGAGAAAAAGAAAATTTTCAAGAGTTTACAATATATGCAGGAGAAATAATATCAATTGTAGGACCAACTGGTTCAGGGAAAAGTAGGTTGCTAGGAGATATTGAATGGGGAGCAAAGGGAGATACACCAACTAAAAGAGTCATATTAGTTAATGGAAAAGAAATGGATGATCAAAAAAGATTTTCTCCAAGTTCTAAATTAGTAGCACAATTATCACAAAATATGAATTTTGTAATGGACTTAACAGTTGAGGAGTTTTTAGAACTTCATGCTGAAAGTAGATTTGTAGAAAATAGAGATGAAATAGTAGAAAAAATTTTTAATAAAGCAAATGAATTAGCTGGAGAACACTTTAAAAAAGATACCCCAATAACAAGTTTAAGTGGAGGGCAATCAAGAGCTTTAATGATAGCTGATACAGCTATATTAAGTCAATCACCAATTGTATTAATAGATGAAATAGAAAATGCAGGAATAGATAGAAAAAAAGCTTTAGATTTGCTCATAGGAAATGATAAGATTGTTTTAATAGTTACACATGATCCTATATTAGCTTTAATGGGAGAAAAAAGAATTGTTATAAAAAATGGTGGAATAAATAAAATTTTAGATACAACAGATGAAGAAAAAGAGATATTAAAAGATTTAGTATTGCTTGATGAAAAATTTAAAAAATTAAGAGATAAATTAAGAGATGGACAGAGAGTAGAGATTTGTTAAAATAATTTTTTTGTGTTATAATTTAAAAAAATTTAAATTATGGAAGGGTGGATTATGAAAAAATTATTAATACTAGTGGCAGTTTTATCTTTTGCAGGTTGTATGCAAAAAGAAGTAAAATTTGGTGATGAGAATTTAAATTTAAAAGGAACAAAATTATATTATAAAAATAAATTATTTTCAGGTGTAGTAACACAAGAAGTTCCATTTACAGATAGAGTAATTAGAATAGAATATACAAATGGAGTTTTAAAAACTGAAAAATAGAGATAAAGGGCTTAGAATATTTATTCTAGGCCTTTTTTAAAGGAAAAAAATATATCTATTAGAAAATAATCTTATATAAAGTGAAAATAGGAGGAGAATTATGGAATTATATTTTACTTTTATTGGAGGAGATTGTTGGACTATTGAAATAGATAATAAATTTAAAATAGCATGTGACCCAGCTTTGACACCTAAAGGTACAAAATACGATTATAGAGGGTCAAAAGTAAAAAGAGTAGAAGAACCTATATATACTTCTGAAACCTTTAAAAATGTGAAAATATGGCTTTTAACATCAAATAGATTTGATAGAATAGATGAACTTGGAATAAATTTAATGGAGGAAGATTCTAAAATTATAGCTAGAAAAGAATGTGGAAAATTATTAAGAGAAAAAAAGAATGCTAATTTATATTTTTTAGATTGGTATAAGAAAAGAGAATTAGAAATAAAAGGATATTATATTTCTATTGAAGCTATTCCGTCATATAAAGAGGGTGGATTTATGTCTAGAGCTTCTTCTAATGAAATAAATGGATATTTTATTATTATTAGAAAAAATGAAGATATAAGAAGAATATATTTTACAGGAGATACAATATATCATGAAAAAATAGTTAAAGAGCTAATTGTTCATAAGATAGATGTTATTATTGCAAATATTGGTCAAGTAAAATGTGGAGCTTGGAGTGGAACTAAAACAATGGATATTGTTATGTTAAATAGTTTTATTAACAATTTAACACCAGGAAAGGTTTTGCCAATACACTTAGAGGATTTTTCAAATAATACTATATCTAAAAAAGATATAGAAAAGTATATAAATCCAGTTATAAAAGGAGAAAGAATTAAGATATAACACTTTTTAAAGTGTTGACATATAAACACATTTGATGTATTATTTTGTTGACAGTTTAAGGAGGATTTATGGATGTTAATAGATTAGGAACAGAAAAAATATCGAAATTATTATGGGAGTATTCAATACCAGCAATAACAGGAACACTTGTTTATATTTTATATAATATTGTTGACAGAATTTTTATAAGTTTTGGTCTTGGAAGATTAGCAATAGCAGGAATGAGTATAACTCTTCCAATATTTACTTTTATTCTCGCAATAAGTTTATTTATAGGTGTTGGAAGTGGAGTTTTAATATCAATAAATATTGGAGCAAAAAAGGTAGATGTTGCTGAAAGAGTATTAGGAGTATCTATGCTTTTATTTATAGGAGTCGGATTTATATTTTCAGTTTTAGGAACTAAGTATTTAAATGAAATACTTAAATTATTTGGTGCTACAAAAGAGAATATAATTTATGCAAAAGACTATATGAAAGTTATTTTTATAGCAGCTCCTTTTCAATTTTTATCAATAGGATTAAATAATATAATTAGAGGAGAAGGAAGTCCTAAGGTAGCTATGAAAATGAATATTATAGGTGCTATTATAAATATAGTTTTAGATCCAATATTAATATTTACTTTACATTTAGGCATAAAAGGAGCAGCAATAGCGACTATTGTAGCAAATGTTGTTGTGGCATTTTTTCAATTAAAACATTTTTTAGTAGGAAATAGTAAAATTAAATTAAAAAAAGAGAATATAGTTTTAGATTTAGATATAATAAAAAAAATATCAAAAGTTGGAATATCACCATTTACAATGCAATTATCTAATTCAATAGTTGTTATATTTATTAATAAATCATTAAATATATATGGTGGGGATATAGCTATTGC
>NZ_CAMQYW010000088.1 GCF_947039425.1 uncultured Cetobacterium sp.
ATTCTCTAATTCCATTGCTATTTCGACTTATATGTGGAAGTAAACCTATTTTCTCATAATATCTAATAGTATAGTTTGTTAAACCTGTTTTTTCAGCAACATTTTTTATAGAATAAATCATGATTTTTCTTTCTCCTTTAAATTTTGAATAAATAAAAAAGGTTAGTAAATAAATCTAACCTTTGTATTTTAAAGATATCTAAAATAAATATATATTCCTGCAACTATTAAAGTTTGGATAGCTATTAAAAGTCCAAATTTGAGGAACTTAACAAATCCTATTTTACAACCAGATTTATTTGCAACTCCTACAGCAACAACATTTGTAGCTGAACCTAAAATAGATATATTTCCACCAAGACAAGATCCAAAAGATAGAGCCCACCAAAAAGCGTGAGTATTGACATTTGGAAACTCATGTGTCATTACATTTATTATTTTTGAAACAGTTGCAGCATTTGCAACATTTCCAATAACAGATGTAAATATAGCAGAGATAGAAAGAATAGAAATAGTAGCTAACTTAAAGTCACCTTGAGTTATTTGAATAAGTTTAGCACCTATAGTATCAATTAAACCAATTTTTTCTATTCCTAAAACTAACATAAATAAACCAATAAAGAAAAATAGAGTATCCCATTCAACATGTTTAAAAATGTCTTCAGGTTTTCTTTTAGTTATAATAACTAAAGAGATAGCTCCAGTTAAAGCGATAATTGCCAATCCTTTATTAATAAAGTTATTTAAGATAAAACCAATAATAACAAGGGAAAAAATAATTCCAGCTTCTTTTAAAAGAGTTTTATTTTTTAAACTTCTAGCAGGGTTCATCTCCATTATTCTAGCTTTTAGTTCTGTAGAAACATGCAGATCCTTTCCATAAATAAAGTATACATTTACAATTAAAATAACCATAGATATTATTGCTACTGGTGATGTGTTTAATAGGAAATCATTAAATCCTAATTTACTTTCATGACCAATAATTAGTTGTGTAGGATCTCCAATTAAAGTTGCAGCTCCACCAATGTTTGCAGCCATAATTTCTGTAATTACAAATGGAAATGGATCTAATTTTAATTCACTTGCTAGTAAGATAGATATTGGAGCCATTAATAAAATTGTTGTCACATTATCTAAAAATGCAGAGCAAACTGCAGTAACAATAGCTAATAAAACAATTAAAAGAAAAGGTTCCCCTCTTACAAATTTTGCTAAAGTAATAGCAAACCATTGAAAGATTCCTGTTTCAGATATTAAATGAACAATAATCATCATACCAATAAGTAAAAATAAAATTTCTAAACGGCTAGCAACCGCTTCAAAAGCTTGTTCTTCATTAAAAATACCGACCATAGCCATGGCTAGTCCACCAATCATAGTAGCCCACGCACCAGGAATTTTTTCAGTAATAATAGAATAAAAAACAAGTATAAATATAACTAGTCCAGCAATCAAGCTAAACATAAGCACCTCCCTATATATGGAGAATTTTTTTAATAATATCAGACCTTAATATTATTCCCATATATTTATTATTTTCAACAACATATATTCTAGTAACTCCACGATTCATAAATAAATATGAAATCTCCATAAGTGAAGCTTCTCTATCTATAGTAACAATATTTTCAGTTCTATAAATATCTTTAATAGTAGTTGTTTTTTCATTAACTAAATAGTCTTCAAAAGGTTCCCCAATTGTTAAGAAACTTAAATCACTTAGACCAGTAGTGTGTTTTGGCATACCAAAACTAATAAGCTCTCTTTCAGTAATCTCTCCTAAAAAGTTATTATTATCATCAACAACAGGAATACCTGCTACTTGTTCCATAATAATTCTTTTAGCAATATCTTCTAAAGTATTTGTAACTTTTACTGCACATGGAGTCTGTGTGAATAAATCTTCAGCAGTAATATTATGATCAATTTCAATTTTCATTTCATCAAGGATATGAAGAGTTTTAGAAGCACATTTACAGTTGATAATTTGATCTAAAACATCTTTTTGTTTAATAGACATTCTAGATATTCCTGACATGATTTTTAAAATGTTTTTATTCTTAAGAACATCAGCAAGAACTAAAACAATCATTTTTAGATCTTCTTCTGTGTTTGTTATAGTTTTCATTTTAATAGATTTTTCTGGGAATCCAATAGCAACTACAATATCATCGAAGTACTCTAGCCTGGCATGGGGAATCGCCACTCCGGACCCAAGATAAGTAGAAGCTTCTGCTTCTCTTTTAAAAACGGCTTTTTTCATATGAGCACTTTCTAATTTTACTTGTTTATTTGTTTTTCCAATTTCATCAATTAGATTAGAAACAAGTTCCTCAAAAGTATCTCCTTTTAAATTTGGTACAATAAGATTTTCTGAAAGATAACTGGACAATTTCATTTGTTTTGTCCCTCCTTAACAATTTTTAGTATATGTTAATACATACTTATTATATACTATTTTATATTATAATAAAATTTTTTTTTGAAAAAAATAAAAGCAGCTATTAGGCTGCTCTGATTTACATAGTAATTTGATATTTTTTTATTAGAATGCTAAGTGCATCTAAATCAATTGGTGGTAAGATTACATCTTCATTGTTAACTGTTAATTTTATCTCTTCTTTACCTTTATATTTAGAATATCTTGAAAATACATTAATAGCAAATTCTTTTTCTTCTTGAGTAAGATCTCCATATCCTAAAATATCAGGACCAGAAACTTCTTGACTAGTTATGTATAAATTTCCAAACTCTTTAAATTCTTGTATTTTATTATTATCAGCTTCTTCTCTACCAACAATTAAATATCTACCTTTATCAAATCTGAAAACTCTTCCGCTTCTAAAAAGATAGAATAAAGGTGAGAATTCATCTTCTAATAGACCATCATTTTCAAGCATTTTTAATCTAGCAGAGTAAGCTGGATCTGTTAATAAACATCCTCCACCAGGAGTAGGATAATCAACAAGACCATATTGGTCCATTAGTTCAATTTGAACTTTTCTACTTCTTCCATTAATATCTAAAAGTTTGTCTCTATCAACCCAACCAAGAGTTTCTGGCTTGCTTTCAGGTAGGAGCTTAGCTGAAAGAGGTCTAACAATAAGTTCCTCAAGACCAGGAGCCATTGCTTTAACCTTTTCTAAAGCCTGATAATTTTGTGACATAGGTCTCTGACCTAAAACTTCTCCTGATATAATAAAATCAGCGTCATATTTTTTTAATAGGTCTCCAGCTGTTTTAAACATAAGAGCATGGCAATCAATACATGGATTCATATTTTTACCACGTCCATGAACTGGATCCTTTAAAATGTCTGTATGAATTTGACTAAAATTAACGTATTCAAGTTGAACACCTAATTGATTAGCCATATTTTCAGCTTTTTCATTTTTTCCACCAAAGAAATGAGAAACGAAATTTAACGCTATAACCTCAATTCCTTGATCTTTTATAACTTTTATAGCTAGAGCACTGTCAAGTCCTCCAGAAAAAAGAGCTAATGCTTTCATTAATTTACCTCCACAATTAATCGTGGTCAATATCTAGGAATGTTTTTTGCTTTAATTCATTTTTCCCATCATAAAGGAAATTAATATTTTTAGGAACAGAAGTGAAGACATTTTTACTAATTGGAATCCACTTTGCTTCTTTTACACTAATTGAACCACTTAAAAAATCTAAGATTCTTTGAGCATCTTTTGCACTAACATTCTCTAAATTTAGAGTAACCACTTTATCTTTTTTTATATAGTCTGCTATTTTTTTACATTCTGAAAATCCTTTAGGATTAACAAATATAGTTTGACAAGAATCATCATCTTTAGGATCTACAGGAGCAGGAGCTGCAGTTCTAGTTTCGTATTTTTGGTGAGCAATTGGAGAAGGCTCATCTTGTATAACATTGTTTTTAGAAATATTAGATTCTTGAGAATCTAGTGAATCAATATCATCATATCCATTTTCTTCAGGATCAAAAGTTAAACCAACACTATCTGTAAAATCTTTAATTACATTTTTAAACTTAGCTATTTTCATAAACTCCTCCTAATTATTCAAATAATTTGCTTCCAATTCTAATAAAAGTAGCACCTTCTTCTAAAGCTATTCTATAGTCATTACTCATTCCCATAGATAGTTTAGTTAAAGAGTTATTAAAGAATTTTATATTAAGTTCATCTTTAAGTTCTTTTATTTTTCTAAACCCTTGTCTAATATATTCTGTATTAGGAGTATAGGGAGCCATTGTCATAAGTCCTTTAATATTGATATTTTCTAGTTGTAAAAGTTGAGGAATATCTGAAAGGAATTCATTATAGTCATATCCCTCTTTAGTTTCTTCTTCAAATAAGTTTATTTCAATAAGAACATCAATTTTTCTATTATTTTCAAAAGCTCTTTTATCAATTTCTTTAGCTAAAGAAAGTTTATTAACAGAGTGAATTGTATCAATAAATTCAGCAATATATTTAACTTTATTTTTTTGTAAATTACCAATAAAGTGCCATCTTTTTTCCTTTGGAAAAGAAAGAAGTTCCTCATGTTTTTTAGTAACAAGTTGTACTCTATTTTCACCTAAATTAATAGCACCACTTTCTAATACTTCTCTTATAGTATCACAGTCAACGTATTTAGTAACAGCTATAAGTTCAACTTTCTCAGGATAGGGAGAGTAAGTTTTAATGTCATTTAAAATAGTATTAATATTTGTTGAAATACTCACTTTAATATCCTCCTTGTAAATTCATATAAATTCATTAAAAACATCATTGGCAATTAGAACCCCTCTTTGAGAGAGACAGTAGTTATTTTGAGATTTTTTAATTAAATTTCCATTTTTAACTAAAGAATCACAAAGAGCTATGTAATCACCTTTAGGGAAAATTCCATCAGGAATAATTCGTAATCCTAAAATATATTCATATATCTCTTTTTCTTTTTCTGAAACAAACTCCTCTTCTAAAATAGGACGGATTCCATTTTGTATTTTATCATAATAATCATTAAAGGTTAAGTTATTTTTATAACGTATATTTTTATAATAACCAGAAGCTCCAAGACCTAGTCCTAAATACTCCTCATTTTTCCAATATTTAGTATTATGAAGTGCTCTTTTTCCAGGAAGAGCAAAATTTGAAATTTCATAGTGTTCATAACCATGTTTTTTAGCTTGAGAAATAATAAGTTCATACATAGAAGCTTCTAATTCATTATCAGTTTCTTTAAATTCACCCTTTTCTAATTTTTTAAAAAACTCAGTACCCTCTTCCCAAATTAAAGAATAGATAGAAAAATGTTCAGGATGTAAAGAAAAAAGTTTGTCTAAATCCTTTTGTAAATTATCTATTGTTTGATTTGGAAGAGAAAACATAAGGTCAAGACTAATATTTTTAAATCCAGCTTTTCTAGCTAAAAGATATGCTTCTTCTCCCTCTTTTGAAGAGTGAAGTCTACCTAAGGTTTTTAAGTTACTTTCATCAAAACTTTGAATTCCAATACTAATTCTATTGATTCCAGCTTCTTTAAACTGTATAAATTTATTGAAATCAACAGTTTTAGGATTAACTTCTAAAGTAACCTCGCCTTTAGGCAAAATATTAAAATTATCTAAAATACTTTTAACTTGTGAAGGTGAAAGTAGGGAAGGAGTTCCTCCCCCAAAGTATACACTTTCATAAGAAAAGTTAGGATATAATTTTATCTCTTTAATAAGTGCATTAACATATTCATCTCTATCAACCGTTGTTGATTTAAAAGATAAAAAATCACAGTAAGCACATTTATTAAGACAAAAAGGAATATGAATATATACTCCATTTAACATAAAAACCTCCATTGCTATTAAATGAAAGCTTCAAACTCTTTCATTGTTTCAGCTAACTTTAAGTTAGCACTATTTTCTGTATTTCCAATAACACAGAAGTAATATTTAATCTTTGGCTCAGTTCCAGAAGGTCTAGCAGTAATATAAGTTTCATCTTCTAAAATAAACTGAATAACATTAGATTTTGGTAGAGTAATATCTATTTTATTATTAGTAAGATAGTTATTTTCTATTTGTGTATTAAAGTCTTTTTTTATAATAACTTTTTTACCAAGAAGAGTTTCAAAATCATTATCTCTTAATCTGTTCATAATATCAGTAATCTCTTGAACGCCCTCTTTACCTTTCTTAGTAACAGCACTTATTCCTTCTCTATAGAAGCCAAATTTTTTATATAATTTTCCAAGCTCTAAAGAGATAGATGATCCTTTAGAGTTATAATAGGCAGCCATTTCAGCTATTAAAAGAGTTGAAACAACAGCGTCCTTATCTCTAGCATGAGTACCTACAAGATAACCATAAGATTCTTCAAATCCCATAAGGAAAGTGGCATCATAAACTCCCTCTTCAAACTCTCTAATTTTTTCTCCAATAAATTTAAAACCAGTTAAAGTTCTAAAAATAGTTACACCTTTTTCCTTTGCAATTGGATCAAGCATTGGAGTTGAAACAACAGTTGATACAACAGCAGCATTTTTAGGAATATCTTTTTTATTTTCAAGAATATAGTTCATAAGTAAAAGACCTATTTGGTTTCCATTGGGATATATCCAGTTATTATTAGAGTCTTTAACAGCGACACCAATTCTATCTGCATCAGGATCATTTGCCATACAAATATTTGCACCAACT
>NZ_CAMQYW010000089.1 GCF_947039425.1 uncultured Cetobacterium sp.
CAGACGTGTGCTCTTCCGATCTACATTATAACTTAGCTCCAATAGTAGGGGCTTTAATAATAGGTATACTAACTTTAATAACAGCTTTGGCTGGATTATCAAAACTTGTTGAAATAATTGGAAAAGTAGGTCCAGCAATAGTAGTAATATCTATTATATTAGGAATATCTTCTCTTTTTAAAAATTATTTAAGTTTAAATCCAGAAATAGTATTTACAGCATTAACTAATTTAGAAGACAATTCAAAATTAGTTAGAGCATCAAGTACTTGGTATTTAGCATCATTTTCTTATGTGGGATTTTGTATGTTATGGTTAGCTGGATTTTTGGCTTCACTTGGAGCAAAAGCAGAATCTAGAAAAGAAGCTAAAATAGGCGGATTATGTGGAGCTATTTTATTTTCAATAGCAGTGATTATAGTAGCTTTAGGATTACTTGCTACAATTGAAAAAACTGCAGGAACACAGATTCCAATGCTTTATTTAGCAAATGATATTCATCCAATATTTTCAAGTATATTTGCTTTGATTATACTTGCGGGAATATATACAACAGCAGTTCCACTTCTTTGGAATGTATCTAGTAGATTTACAGAGGAAAAAACAAAATCTTTTAAAATATTGACTACTTCACTAGTTATAATTGGAGTTATTGTTGGATTATGGATCCCATTTGACAAACTAATAAATGTAGTATATGTGATTAATGGCTATTTTGGGGGAATGTTATTAGTTATAATGGTGTTTAAAAGTTTAACTGGTGGAAAAAAGAGAGCAGAAAAGATTATTATACCTAAGGTATAAAAAAAGAGCGATATTAATTTATCGCTCTTTTTTATAGCTTTGTAAATTTAAGTTTGAACTCTTTTTCTGATCTCACAAATGTTAGTTCATTTCCAAAATCATCTAAAATTTTTTCTTGAAAAACCTTATAAAGATACATTTTTTCACCATCTTGTAAATTTGTACAATTTAAAATATTATAATCAAGAACAATATAAAATTTTCCATTTTTATTATTTTTCCAAAGATTATTATTTACTGTGTTCATAAACTCACCTCACCACACAAATTATTTTCCATAGCAGTTTTTAAATCTAAGAAAGAAAGATTTTTGCCAAGGAGATACATAAGTTTAGTGATAGCTGCTTCAGGAGTCATATCGTGACCAGAAATTACCCCAAGCGATATTAAAGCACTGCTAGCTTCATAAAGACCCATTTTAACAGAACCAGTAGCACATTGAGAAATATTAACAATTGCAATATTTTTTTCAGAAACTTCTTTTAAAATATTAATAAATTTTTCAGAAGTTGGCGCATTTCCATTTCCATAAGTTTTTAAAACGATACCTTTAATTTCAGGATGAGCTTCTGTTATAGTCTTAATATATAAAGGATTAAAGCCAGGATAGATTTCAAATGATATAACATTTTCATTAAATGTTGGATCTACAAAAAATTCTTCTTTAGGCATATCTAATACTTTTTTATTATTTATTTTTATCTCACAACCAATTTCTCCAAGAGAGATATAATTAGGAGATGAAAATCCAAAATAATTAGTAGCATCAATTTTTCTAGCTCTGTTTCCTCTTAGAAGTTCATCTCTAAAACAGATAGTTACTTCAGGAATATTTTTCACCCCATAAATTCTGTTACCAGCAATTTGTATAGATGTAATTAGATTTTGTAAAGCATCACTTCTAGGATTTATTAAAGGAACTTGAGAACCGGTAAGAACTACGGGTTTATCAAGATTTTTTAACATAAAAGATAAAGCAGAAGCAGTATATGCCATAGTATCAGTTCCATGAAGAATAACAAAACCACGATAATTATAGTAATTTGTTTCAATAATATTTAAAATATCCATCCATAATTTAGGTTGCATATCTGAAGAATCAATAAGAGTTTCTAGTTGGCAATAATCAGTTGGAAATCTATCTAAGATAGGATGATTTTTAGCAACTTCCCTCCAACTTTTAGCTGGTCTTAGTGGGCTAGAAGAGTCTAATTCATCACTATGAACCATTCCGATAGTTCCCCCGGTATTAATTATTAAAATCTTTTCTAACATTTATACTCCTCCTAAAAATAAACCCCTAGTTTCCTAGGGGTTTTTTCTTAAATTTCTTTTAAGAATATATTTTGAGTTCTATCAGGTCCAACAGAAACAACAGTAATCTGACAACCTAAATATTCTTCAACTCTAGCAAGATATTTTTTACAATTTTCAGGTAACTCATCATAATTTTTCATTTGAGTAATATCCTCTGTCCATCCAGGTAACTCTTCGTAAACTGGAATAACATTTGCAAGTTTTTCAGTTTGAGCAGGAACAGTAGTGTATACTTTTCCATCTAACTCATATCCAGTACATATTTTAAGAGTATCTAATCCACTTAAAACGTCGATTTTAGTAATAACTACATCAGTTAATCCATTAATATCAACAGCATATTTACCAACAACAAGATCTAGCCATCCACATCTTCTAGGTCTTCCAGTAGTAGCTCCAAATTCAAAACCAGTTTGTCTGATTTGTTCACCTAAATCGTCATTTAATTCAGTAACGAAAGGTCCTTCTCCAACTCTAGTTGTATAAGCTTTCATAACACCAATAATCTTATCGATTTTTCTAGGAGAAACTCCAGCTCCAGTTGTAACTCCTCCACTTGTAGGAGATGATGATGTTACATATGGATATGTTCCATAGTTAATATCAAGCATCATAGCTTGAGCTCCTTCAAATAATACAAACTTATCATTGTCTAAAGCTTCATTAATTTCAGGTACAGCATCAATGATTCTATGTTTTAATCTTTCAGCATATCCTTTGTACTCTTCAAATATTTCATCAAAACTCATTTCAGGAGCATTGTAAATTTTAGTGAAAAGTTCATTTTTAGCTTCTAAGTTCATTTTTAATTTTTTAGCAAATAAATCCATATCTAATAATTCTACAGCTCTAAGACCAACTCTTGAGAATTTATCAGAGTAACAAGGTCCAATTCCTCTTTTAGTAGTTCCAATTTTATTGTCTCCACTCTTTTCTTCGTTTAAAATATCTAATTGTACATGATAAGGCATAATAAGATGAGCTCTATCACTTATAAATAGGTGATCAACTTTAGCTCCTTTAGCTTCTAATGTATCTAACTCTTTTAATAAAACTTTAGGATCAATAACAACCCCTGGTCCTATGATACATTTACCTTGTCCGTGTAGCATTCCTGATGGTAATAAGTGAAGAATGAATTTTTCTCCATTAACAACAACTGTATGTCCAGCATTGTTTCCACCTTGGAATCTTACTACGTAATCTGCTCTATGTCCAAGAACGTCGATAATTTTTCCTTTACCTTCGTCTCCCCATTGTGTTCCGACAACAACATATCCTGCCATTTAAATACCTCCGTAAATTATTTGATTTTTTTTATCTCAATGTAATTGATATTTTTGTTATGTTTGCAAATAAATAAATCTTCAAACTCAGTTCTGATATTATCTACTGCTTTAGGACTATTATGTAAGTCTGGTGTATGATAAATAACCTCGTAATTTTCTAAATCTTTAGAGAATTCTAAAACATCAGAGTAATATTGATCATGATCTGTTTTAAAGAATAAAGTTCCTTCAACATTCATAATAACATCTAAAAGTTCAAATAGTTTAGGTTGAAGAATTCTATTTTTTTCATTACCTTCCCAAGGATCGGGAAAGTTAATATATAAACCTTCAATTTCACCATTTTCAATAAAATTAGTTATTTCTTCTCCACGTCTTCTAAGAAAAACAACATTATTTAAATTTCTTTTAACAGCTTTATTAGCAGATAAAACTAATCTTTTAAATCTAATCTCAAGTGCTAAATGATTTCTTTCAGGGTATTTTTCAGCCATACCAATGGCAAAATTTCCACTTCCAGAACCAATCTCAAGATAGATGGGATTATTATTACTAAAAGCTTTTTGATTCCACTGTCCTTTATAAGAATCCATAATATCTTTATCATATATAATATGTTTTGGATATTCAACTAATTTAACCATATAAGGATTATAATTAGTTCTAGGATTAGTAAAGAAGTGTCTCCAAAGAGTATCTTCTAATCTTTCTTTCATTCTTCCTCCATAATTTTAATAATTTTTTCAGCAGCAAATTGATTGCTTTTGAAAAATTGATTTATTTTATCCTCAGAAACAGGATTTGTTTCAATGAGGTTAATAGCTTGTAAAAATTCATCTTCATTATGAATTTTATATCCTAAGTTTAGAGATAGAATATCTCTAGAAATTGTTTTAACATTTTGTAAAAAATGACCAAAAATAGGAGTTTTACCATAAAATAAAGGTTCGAGCAAACTATGTCCACCTATATTAACCAAGGTACCACCAACAAAGGAGATATCACAAATAGAGTAGAATTTTCTAAGAATTCCCATTTTATCAACAATAATAATGTTTGAATTATCATTCTCTCCCTTTATTAGAATATCAGAAAATCTTTGATAATTCAAATGGGAATTTGTTAATAATTTTTCAATATTTTCAATTCGCTCTAAATGTCTAGGAACAATAACTAATAAAGTATTTTTTAATTTTTTAAATACATTAATGAGAATTTCTTCTTCACCAGTTCTAGTACTACCTGCTACGAATATTTTATATTTATTTGGATTTATTAATTTTTTTAAGTTATTTTTTTCTCTGTTAGAAAAAGATTCAAAAGATATATCAAATTTTAGATTACCTGTAACTTGAATTTTATTTTTATCTGCACCTAAGTTAATAATTCTATCTTTATCATTTGTACTTTGCATACAAAAAAAAGAAATTTTATTTAATAAAGGCTTTAAAATTAATTTAATTTTTTTATATCTAGGAAAACTTTTATTAGAAATTCTTCCGTTAACTAAAATTATTTTAGAAACTTTAGAAACTTCATCAATTAAATTAGGCCAAAGTTCTGTTTCAACAAGAACTAAATATTTTATACTAATAGTTTTAATAATTCTTTTTAATATAAATAGGTCATCTAGAGGAAATCTCATTACTGTAACAGAACTGTCATTTGAATATCTTTCAATAGCAGTATTATAACCTGTATCAGTAAAAACTGTAATTAAAATTTCTTGAGGAAATTTATTTTTAATTTTTTTAATAAGTCCATCAATTAAGTTGATCTCTCCAACAGAGGAGCAATGAAGCCAAATATATTCTTTATCTGATTTTAAAATAGAAAAATCTTGAAATAATCTTTTAAAAACAAATTTTCTTTTTTTTGAATTAAAAATAAGGAAAATTGCAATAAAAGGATATAAAATTCCTCTTATTAAATTATAAAACATAATAGTTACTCTCCAATTATAGAATAGATTATAGTTTCAATAGAGTAAACACACTCTTGAATATTCATAAAACTACTATCAATTTCAATAGCATCATGTGCTTTTTTCAAAGGACTTTCTTTTCTAGATGAATCGATAAGGTCCCTTTCAATAATATCAGCAAGAACTGTTTTAAAATCTTCAGTAATACCTTTTGATAAATAATCTTTTACTCTTCTTTTAGCTCTTTCTTCAGGAGAAGCTACTAAAAATATTTTAACATCTGCATTAGGAAAAACTACAGTTCCAATATCTCTTCCATCTAAAATAACTTTTTTACCTTTACTAATTTCTCTTTGAAGATCTACAAGTTTAATTCTAACCTCTTTAATAGCAGCAGCAGGAGAAACTATTTTAGTTACTTCAGGAGTTCTGATCTCTTTAGAAACATCAACACCGTTTAAAATAAAAGAGTCATTAACTATATCCATATTAATCTTAGGTAAAGACTCAATAATAGTTTTAGAGTCTTTAATATTAATATTATTTTGTAAAGTATATAAAGCTACCATTCTATACATAGCTCCAGTATCCAAATATGTAAGATTAAAATCTTTAGCTATAATTTTAGCAATTGTACTTTTCCCACTTCCTGCAGGACCATCAAGAGCTACAATATAGTTTTTCATAAGCTTTGCCTCCCTTATGCTTTGATTAAAAGAGCTCTCCACTCTTTATCTCTTTTTATTTCTAAAATTTCAAGACCTTTTTTCTCTACTTCTTTAACAATTTGAGGAAGTTTATCTTCAATAATACCTGAGAATATAATAAGTCCATCTTTTTTAACTACCTTAAATATATCTTTAAGTAAAAGAAGAATAACATCAGCTAAAATATTAGCAACAACAACATCAAACTGTTTATCTTTAACAACAGAGATTAAATCACCTAAATAAACTTCAGCTTTTTCTGGAGATATATTATTTAATTCTAAATTTTCTTTTGTAGAATCAATAGCAAGTTCATCAATATCAGTACCATAAATATCAACAGCTCCTAATTTTTCAGCTGCAATCATAAGAATACCAGAACCAGTACCAACATCAATAACAGAGTTTCCAGGTTTAATATTTTCTTCCATGATTTTTAAACATAAAGATGTAGTAGGATGAGAACCAGTACCAAAAGCTCTTCCAGGATCAAGTTCTATAACAAGTTCATTTTCTTCTGGCTCATATTCTCTCCAAGTTGGTTTAACTACAAATTTCTCACTTACTTTTTCTGGATAAAGATAATTTTTCCAAC
>NZ_CAMQYW010000090.1 GCF_947039425.1 uncultured Cetobacterium sp.
GCCGCTTTCTTAGCTCTATTTTCACCATGAGCAGTTCCAAATCCTAAAATAGCATCTCCTGAATTAAGTAAAAGAGATTTTATATCAGCGAAATCAAGATTAATTAATCCCTTAGCTAACATTAAATCAGCCATACCCTTAACAGCAGTATATAAAACAAAGTTACTTTTTTCAAATGCTTGTTTTATAGTGATGTTAGCATCTCCTAAGTTTAATAATTTATCATTTGGAATAACAATAAGAGAATCTACAGCTGGCCGCAAATTTTCAATTCCTTCATTGGCAATTTTCATTTTTTTACTACCTTCAAAAGAGAAGGGTTTTGTAACTACAGCAATAGTTAAAATTTTTAAATCTTTAGCAATTTTAGCTATATATGGAATAGCTCCAGTTCCAGTACCTCCACCCATAGTACTTGTTAGGAATAAAAAATCTGTTCCTCTTAATAAATTCTTTAAAAGAGTTTGACTTTCTTCAGCAGCCATTCTACCAATATTAGTATTTCCTCCAGAACCTAAACCTTTTGTAATGCTCGGTCCCAATTGGATTTTATATTCTGTTTTTGCAGCTGAAAGGTCTTGTAAATCAGTATTAGCAGCAAAAAAATTAACTCCATCAATATTAAAAGTTATCATATCGTTAATAGCATTAATTCCACCACCACCAATTCCCATAACTTTAATATTAATATTAAAATCTCTTTTAATATCTGTAGTCACAATACACCTCCTAAGTTAAGATAAATTATTTATGATAAATGAGTAGTATCTGAAAAATTAATAATTTCAAATTTACCATTATTATATTCTACTATAGTAGTACTCGTATTAGCAGGAACTTCCTGTTTTGAAAACTCATCTATTCCCTTATTATTAATAATATTAAAAATAGCTTTTAAAGTTACACCATGACTAACTACTAAAATTGTCTTATTTTCATTGTTTTCAATTAATTTATTTAATCCTCTTTCAACTCTAGTTAAAAGATCTGAATAGTTTTCACCTTTAAATGGAGAAGGATCATATTCTACAGGATTATTCCAAAAATTAAAATAAGCTTCAGGAAAATTATTTTCAAAATCATCTTTAGGAATACCTGCAACTTCTCCCATATTAATCTCTTTAAATTCTTCAATTGGATTAATAGGTAAATCACGATTTTTAATAATTAAATTAGTTGTATCTAATGCTCTTTGTAATGGTGATGAATAAACTTTATCTAAGTGGATATCTTTTAAATAAACAGAAAGCTTTTTAGCTTGTTCTACTCCTAGCTCAGTAAGAGGGGAATTTAATTTTCCTTGAAAAATTTTTTTAGTGTTCCAAACAGTTTCACCGTGTCTAACAAAATAAATACGTAACATATTTTTCTCCTTACAGAATAAATTTCTTTTTTTTAACACAAATTAAATGTATAATCATATTATACATTTAATTTTGGAGGTTGTAAAATGAAGTTTTTAGGAGTTATTCCTGCAAGATATGAGTCATCAAGATTACCCAAGAAACCATTAAAAGATATTTGTGGATATCCAATGATAGAATGGGTATATAAAAGAGCTTTAAAATCTAATTTAGATAAGGTTATTGTAGCAACAGATTCGAAAGAAGTTTATGAAGCCGTGAAAAAATTTGGCGGAGATGTAATTTTAACAAGAGAGGATCATCTAAATGGAACAAGTAGAATTGCAGAAGTATGTGAAAAAATAACAGATTTTGATGTAATAATAAATATTCAAGGAGATGAACCTTTAATAGAAAAAGATATGATTAATTCATTAATAGATTCTTTTAAAGTGGAAAGGAATTTGAAAATGTCTACATTAAAACATAAATTACACAGTTGGGAAGATATAGAAAATCCAAATTTTGTAAAAGTAGTAACTGATAAAAATGATTATGCAATTTATTTTTCAAGAAGTGTAATTCCTTATCCAAGAAATAAAAATATAGGGAATTATTTTAAACATGTGGGAATATATGGATATAAAAGAGATTTTGTTTTAGATTATTTTAAAATGGACAGTACTCCTCTTGAAAATTCAGAATCTTTAGAACAATTAAGAGTTTTGGAAAATGGTTATAAAATAAAAGTATTAGAGACAAATTTTGAAGTGATTGGTGTAGATACACAAGAAGAATTGGAAAAAGTAAGATTACACATAAAAAATAATAACATAAGTATTTAAAAGGAGATGAGATGTTAAAGAAAGTAATAGCGGGATTAATGTTACTTACTTTAGTTGGATGTAGTAATACAAAATCAAGAGAAAATTACTATAAAAACTATAAGAAAATAGAAAGTATTAAAAAAAGTAATTATAATGAAAGAATATATTCTAAAACTTTAAAAGGTGATAGAGTTGATTTATATGGGAAATATAAAGCAGATAATTTTCCAATAGCAAGACCAATACCATATTTATTATATGTAAATGATATGGAAAATCCAAAGATACCTTTTAGAGCTTATACAGAATCTGAATTTTTAAATTTTTATAAAAATTTAAGAGCTAAAGGACACGGAGATAATTCTAATTATTGGAGATGGAATTTTAAACTATCAAAACATCAATTAAATAATGTATTAAATAAAAATTTAGCTAATTTAGCAAGAAGAAGAGGAAGAGAAGTACTTACTTTATCAAGAGGTGAATGGATAAATAAAAAAGTGTCTTTAAATCCAGTTGGAACATTACAAGAATTAAAGGTTTTACAAAGAGGAAAGTCAGGGTTAATAATAAAATTAATGATAAAAGGAAGTAGAGGAACATATTTAGTCGTAAAAGAAGGAAATGTTAGAAATGTATTAGGTTTAAGTAAAAGAAGTGTAGGATCAACAGTTAATATATATGGATCTAGAAATGGAGATGGAAAATATTCTTCAAAACCCATATCAAGAAATCCTTATTTATTGCCATCAGCTTTCTTTGCTTTTGAAAAATTGTCATCAAGTGGATATACTTTTTATGGTGGTGGTTTTGGTCATGGGACTGGAATTCCACAATGGACAGCTATGGATTTAACTAGAAATAAAAATTTTAATTACCAACAAGTATTGAAAAGATATTATCCAAATACTCAATTAAGAAATATTAAATCTGTTAGAGGGATTAGTGAGGATATAAGAGTTGGGATAATGGATACAGGATTTAAATCATTGGAACATTCAAAAATTACTTTATATTCAGCGGGAAAAATAAAGTTAAGAAGTAGAGGTGGAAATTTAAATATTTCTCCAAGAACTTATATTGATTTTAGAAGCAAAAACGGATATACTAATGTAATTATAGGTGGAAAAGTTAGATTAAGGACAAAACACTATATAACAATAAGTTCTACAAGAATGATATCAGTTCCAAGTATAAGAAGACATATAAGAAGATATAGATTCCCAACATATAGAGGAACTTTTGAAATAAGACCATCAAGAGCTAGAAACTATTTAAGATTAATAAATGAGGTTCCTATTGAAGAGTATTTATTACAGGTAGTTCCAAGCGAGATGCCTAAAAGTTTCGGACTAGAAGCTTTAAAAGTTCAAGCTGTTGCAGCAAGGACTTATGCAGCCAAAGATCATCAAAGAAATCGTTATAAAAAATCAGGTTTTCATATTTTAGATAGTACACAAAGTCAAGTTTATAATAATTTAGATGAAAATGAAGTGGCAACAAAAGCTGTAAAATCAACAAAAGGAATAATTTTAACAAATGATAATAAGCCAATAGATGCAAAATATTATTCAACATCTTCAGGATTTAATTCAAGTGCTCATAATGTTTGGTAAAATATAAATAATTAGTTGACTAAATAGTCATTATGGATTAAAATACATTGTGACTGTTTAGTCATTTTTATTAGAATAGAAAGGAGTAGTGATAGTGAAGATTGAAAAAAGATATAAAATAATAGATACTGCAAAGGATGTTCTTTTAAAAAAAGGAGTTTTTAAAACTAGAGTTGAAGATATAACTAATAATTTAGGAATAGCAAAAGGTAGTTTTTATACGTATTTTAAATCTAAAGATATACTCTTAGAGGAGATAGTTCTTGAAATTTTAAATGCTAGAAAAGAGGAATATGATCATATTTTAGAAAATATAACTAACTTAGAAGAAGGGATAGAAAAATTTGTAGAAAATAGATTAATAATAGCTCCAAATGATTTGAAGAATCATCTTATTTTAATAAATTTAAGTAAAAATTTAGACTCTTTAGGATCTGGAATAAGAGAGATACTTGTGAATATAGAGATTTTAAATAGAAAAACATTGAATGATATTCTAGAAAATTTCTTAAAAGAAGAGTATGATGAAGAGATATTAGATAATATGATTATTTTTATAATGGGTGGAGTGAAGGCTTACAGATTAAAAAAATTCTTTTTTAAGAATATAGAAGAGTTTTATATAAGTGATACTTCGGAATACTGGAAAAAATTAGAAAATATTGATATAAGAAAAGATATTGATTGGTTAAAAAATAGAATTTTAAAATTTTTAGTAGGAGGAATGAATTAATGAAAAAACTATTAGTATTGCTAGTAGTGTTGTCAACTGCAGCTTTTTCAAGAGAGTTAACTTTAGAACAGGCAATTGATTTAGGATTGAATAATGGAAAATCAATAAAAACTTCTGAAATCTCAAAAGAGAATGCGGATTTAAATGTAAGAAGAGCGTTTAAATTAGCATTACCAAAGGTAACTTATAATGGAAAATATGAAAAGTCAGAGCACGAAACAAGATCAATGTTTGTGGGAGAAAGAAGTAATGTAGAGGAAAAAAGTGGATATAGTCAGTCAATAGGAGTATATCAGCCTCTTTTTAAAGGTGGAGCAATAACAGGTGGAATATTAGGAGCTGAAGCTTCAAAGAGTATGGCAAATATTTATTATTTAACTGAAAAAAGAGACGTTAGAATGAATATAATTGAAAATTATTCTAAAATAATAAATGATCAAAGAGATTTAGAAGTTTTAAAAGCATCTATGGATGAGTTACAAGAAAGATATAAAAAACAAAAAGAACAACTTGCTTTAAGAATAATAACAAAAGCAGATTTGTTAAAAACAGAGTTTAATATTCTTGAACTAGAATCACAGATAACGGGTAAAAAAACAGATTTACAAATTTCTAAAAAGGATTTAAAGTTAAAATTAATGATTCCAGAAAATGAAACTATAACATTACAAGAGTTTAGTGTTCCTGAGAATTTATTAAAAGAGATACATTTTAAAACAGATTTAAGTCAAGCTTTAACAAATAGTTTATCTGCAAAACTAGCAGGAAACAAGGTTAAGTATGCAAGAGCAGAAAAAATGGTGAGTAGATCAAGTTTACTTCCTGAAATAGATGCCTTTGCAACCTATGGAACATCAAGAGAAAGTCATAACTTTAACGAAAGCTTTGATAATGCTG
Organism: uncultured Cetobacterium sp.; assembly: GCF_947039425.1. Taxonomy (GTDB): domain Bacteria; phylum Fusobacteriota; class Fusobacteriia; order Fusobacteriales; family Fusobacteriaceae; genus Cetobacterium_A. The sequence goes on from NZ_CAMQYW010000090.1 coordinate 5,417, forward strand.
AATGGAGAGGTGGAATTAAAGTAAAGTGGGATGTATTTAATTTTGGAAGTGGAATAGATGAATACAATGTGGCACAAAATAATGAAAATATAGAAAATTTAAATAAGAAAATAACTGAAGATAATATAAAACTATCTGTTACAAGAAATTATAGAGAGGTTATTCGTTTGGAGCAATTAAAAGAATCTAGAAAGAAAGCTTTAGCTGCATCAGATGAAAACTTTGCTATAGATACTGAAAGATATAATGCAGGACTTATTTCAACAGTTGACTTCTTATTATCTGAAAGTCAGCATAGAGAAGCAGCAGTAAATTATAATGCAGCAATACTTAATTATTATATTGCTTTTGAAAAATATAGATCATCACTTATTTAATATTTGGGAGGAAACATGAAAAAGGGGTTATATTTATTATCAGCAGTAGCTTTATTGTTAACTGCATGTGGAAAAAAGACAGAAGAAGTAAAAGTAAAAGTAGAAAAGAAACCAGTGGTAATATCTACTGTTAAAGATGAAGAAGTTTCGGATCTTTATATGACAGATGGAACATTACTTCCTCAAAAAAGAGTAAATCATACACTTGATAGTCAAGGTACAGTAAAGGTAATTTTAAAGAAAAATGGAGATTCTGTAAAGAAAGGTGAAGTTGTTGTTAAGTTTACTGATGCAGCAGCAGAAGCTTCTTATGAAAGTGCAAGAGCAAGTTTTGAAGCATCAAAATATAATTTAGAATCAGCAAAGAAAAACTTTAATAAATTTTCAACATTATACGATAAACAGATGATTTCAGAAGTTGAATTTTTAAACTATAGAAATACATATACAGATGCACTTGGTTCTTTTAGTTCAAAAAAAGCTATGCTTCAAGATTCGAAATCAAATTTTGAAAAATTAACAAGAAAATCAGAATTAACTGGAGTAATTGGGAATCTTAATTTAAAAGTTGGAAATGTAGTAGAGCCGAATACGACAATCTTTACAGTTGTTAATGAAAAAAATATGGATATAACAGTTGATTTTCCAGGGAAATGGCTAAATAGTTTAAAAGTAGGTTCGCCAGCTAAAGTGATTGTTTCTGATTTAGGTGAAAAAGAGTTTACAGCTAAAATAAAAGAGATAAATCCAATAGCTGATCCTGAAACTAAAAAATTCC
>NZ_CAMQYW010000091.1 GCF_947039425.1 uncultured Cetobacterium sp.
GTCGAGAAAAATTTAGACATAAATCAGTAATTTCAGATATAGCCATAGGAAAAATATCCGGATTTGGTATAGAGGGATATAAAATGGCCATATATTATTTAGATAGTTTAAAGTAGTAGGAGGAAAAATGAGAATTTTATTTATGGGAACACCGGAATTTGCAATTCCATCACTTGATAGCTTAAGAAAAGAACACGAAATAATTGGTGTTTTTACAAAGGTTGACAAACCAAACACTAGAGGAAAAAAGATAAAATATACACCAGTAAAAGAGTATGCAATTGAAAATAATATACCAGTTTATCAACCGAATTCATTAAAAACAGATGAAACTTTTGAGATAATAAAAGAGTTAAATCCAGATTTAATTGTAGTAGTAGCTTATGGTAAAATTATACCAAATAACATAATAGATTTTCCAAAATTTGGAATTATAAATGTTCATTCGTCAATATTACCTAAATTTAGAGGAGCAGCTCCAATAAATGCAGCAATTATAGCTGGTGAAAAAGAGAGTGGAGTAACAATAATGGATATTGCTGAGAAATTAGATGCAGGAGATATTATTTTAGTAGGAAAAACTCCAATAACAGAGGAAGATACATTTTTAACACTACATGATAGATTAAAAGATATTGGTGCAGAAAAGTTAATAGAAGCTGTTAAACAAATAGAAAATGGAACAGCAAAAAGAATAAAACAAAATGAAAATGAAGTAACTTTTGTAAAACCATATAAAAAAACAGATTGTATAGTTAATTGGAATCAAACAGAAGAAGAAATATTTAATTTTGTAAGAGGAATGAATCCATTCCCAACAGCTTATAGCCATCATAACGAAAAAGTTTTAAAAATATATGCAGTAGAAAAATTAAATAGAGTTTATAACAATGGGAAAATAGGGGAAGTTGTAGATTCTATAAAAGGTAAAGGTTTTGTCGTAAAAGTTAAAGATGGAAGTGTTATATTATTAAATATCAAACCAGAAAATAAAAGAATGATTACTGGAAATGATAGTATTAATGGTAATGTAATGAAAATGGGCGAAATATTAGAATAAAATAATATGGGGGGAATTATGAAAAACTTAGAGAAAAAGGATAAAATTTCAAAAAAAACAATTCAGAGGTTAACTATTTATTTAAAATGTTTAGAAAAGTTTGCGCCAGAGGATTATATATCATCTGAAGAGATGGGAGTGTTGTTAGGGGTAACTGCAGCTCAGATCAGAAAAGATTTTTCTAATTTTATAGTGGATATAGAATCATGTATTGGAATAAGAGGAAAAGGTTATAATGTTAAATGTTTATATGAAATGATTGAAAATATTTTAGGGATAAATAAACAGAATAACGTAATTATAGTAGGTGCAGGGAAATTAGGAAATGCTATTTTATTAGAGGGAGACATAGAAAAGTCAAGATTTAATATTGTAGGAGTTTTTGATATAACAAAAAGTAGAATTGGAAAAGAGTATAAAGGAATAAAAATAAGCAGTGTAAGTGATATACCAAAAGTAGCTATGGATCAAAAAATTGATATAGCTATAATAACAGAGGTAAAATCAATAGCGCAACAAGTTACAGATATAGTTGTACAATCTGGAATTAAAGCGATACTGAATATGACTTCAATAGAGATAAAAGTTCCTAAAGGAGTTGTAATTGAGCATGTTGATTTAAATAGAAAATTACAAGAGCTTAATTATTGGAAAGAAAAGGTGGAATAAAATAGATGAAGATTTTAGATGGTAAAAGTGTATCTCAAAAAGTTAGGGATTCAATAAAAGAAGAAATAAAAGAGTTAAAAGAAAAAACAGGTAGAGTCCCTGGATTGGCAGTTATACAAGCGGGAGATAATTTAGCATCTAAGATATATGTTAGTTCTAAAATTAAACAGTGCTCTGAGGTTGGAATAGAGTCAAAAAATTATATAATGTCAGAGAATATTAGTGAAGATGAATTATTAAAAGTTATAGATGATTTAAATGTAGATGATGAAATTGATGGGATATTAGTTCAATTACCATTACCAGATCATATAAATACTCCAAAAGTAATAGAACAAATAATATTAACAAAAGATGTTGATGGATTTAAACCAGAAAATTTAGGGAAAGTTGTATTAGGAGATAAAACAGCTTTAATATCTTGTACTCCAGCAGGAATATTAAGATTATTTAATGAGTATAAGATAGAGTTAGAAGGATTAGATATTGTTGTTATAGGAAGAAGTAATATTGTAGGAAAACCTATGACAGCTTTATTAATAAATGAAGGTGCAACAGTAACCGTTTGTAACAGCAGAACAAAGAATATAAAAGAGAAAACAAAAAATGCAGATGTAATAATAGTTGCAATAGGAAGTTCGAAATTTTTAACTGAGGATATGGTAAAAGATAATGTTATAATCATTGATGTTGGAATAAATAGAGATGAAAATAATAAACTTTGCGGAGATGTTGATTTTGAAAATGTAAAAAACAAAGCAAGTTTTATCACGCCTGTTCCGGGGGGAGTAGGACCTATGACAATTGCAATGTTATTGGATAATACATTAAAAGCATTTAAAACAAACAAACAAATACAGGGGTGAATTATAAATGAATAAAAAAGAGTATTATATAGTAGATAAGAGAATACTGCCAAATTCAATTCAAAGCGTGATCAAAGTTAATGATATTGTTCAAACAGAAAAAATATCAAAATATGAGGCTATTAAAAGAGTAGGAATAAGTAGAAGTACTTATTATAAATATAAAGATTATATTAAACCATTTTTTGAGGGTGGAAAAGAAAAGGTATTTAGTATACATCTATCTTTAGTAGATAAACCAGGAATTTTAGCAAGAGTTTTAGATATTATAGCTGGAGAGCAAATGAATATACTAACTATTGTTCAAAATATAGCAATAGATGGAATAAGTAGAGTAACAATATCTATTCAAACAACAGAGAATTTATTAAGAAAAATAGAGGAAATGTTGGAAAAAATAAGCACGTTAAACTCTGTTAAAGAGCTTAGAGTGATTGGAAGTAATTAAGGAGGCAAAATGAAACTTGATATAGAAACTATAAAAAAGTTAGGAAAAAGCATAGAGGAGCATAATCTTTCAGAAATCTCTCTTGAAATTGATGGAGCAAAAATAACGATGAAGAAAGAGGAAGCTAAAGCTTCAGAGATTACTAGAGTAAAAGAAACAATAGCTTCAGAAAATATTCAAAGTATTCCATCTGAAGAAGAAGAGGTAATAGAAGCTATTTCTCAAGAAAATTTAAAAGAAGTAACGTCACCAATGGTTGGAACATTCTATTCAGCAGCATCTCCAGAATTAGATGATTTTGTTAAAATTGGAGATAAAATTGAAGTGGGAGATACAGTGTGTATTATAGAAGCAATGAAAATGATGAATGAAGTAAAATCTACAGAATCAGGAACAGTTGTATCTATAAAGGGTGGAAATGGAAACATTGTTAAAAAAGGGGATATATTATTCTTAGTAAAATAGAGGGAAGCTTTTAGCTTTCCCTTTTTTAGTCTATAATAGAGTTAGTTGTTTTTTTGTGAGACATGTGATAAAATATCTAAGTATATAAAAAGAAAATAAGGAAGGTGTATTTAAACGTTGGACACATATCGTGATATTATTTTGTTGGTTGTTTTAATTTTACTATCAGGATTTTTTTCATCCTCAGAAACAGCATTAACATCATTTAAAAGCAGTGATTTAGAGGATATAGAAAAAACAAACAAAAGGACAGCAGGAATGTTAAAAAAGTGGCTAAAAAGTCCAAATGAAATTTTAACAGGAATGCTTTTGGGAAATAATATAGTAAATATTTTAGCATCATCAATAGCTACAGCATTAGCTATAAATATTATGGGCAATTCACCAAAAAGTTTGATGATTGTAACAGGAGCAATGACTATTTTAATTTTAGTTTTTGGGGAGATTACTCCAAAGATTATAGCAAAAAATAATGCTAAAGGATTTTCAAAGTCAGTAATTGGGCCTATCTATTATTTTGGATTATTAATGAAGCCATTAGTAAAAATTCTAATGTGGACATCTGTTTTAATTGGAAGAATTTTAGGTGTTGAAGTAAAAAATGAAAACATTATGATAACAGAAGAGGATTTAATCTCATATGTTAACGTAGGAGAAGCAGAAGGTATTATAGAAGAAGAAGAGAAAGAGATGATACATTCTATAGTTGGGCTAGGAGAAACTAATGCAAAAGAGATAATGACACCAAGAACATCCATGTTTGCAGTTGAAGGGACAAAAACATTAGATGATATTTGGATTGAAATGATTGAAGCAGGATTTTCTAGAATTCCAGTATATATTGATACTATTGATAATATAATAGGTGTTTTATATGCTAAAGATGTATTGAACTATTTAAAAGATAAAACTACAGAAATTCAGATTAAAGAACTCGTAAGAGAAACATTTTTCGTACCAGAAACAAAGTCAATAATAGAAATATTAAGAGAGTTTAAAAGTAAAAAAGTTCATATAGCTCTTGTTTTAGATGAATATGGTGGAACAGTTGGACTGTTAACAATAGAAGATTTAATAGAAGAGATTGTGGGAGAGATTCGTGATGAATTTGATCATGAGGAAGAAGATACAATTAAAGAAATTAGTGAAAATAGATATGAAATAGATGCGATGTTAGATATAGAAACAATAAATAAAGAACTAGATATAGATTTGCCGATATCAGAAGATTATGAAAGTTTAGGTGGTCTGATGATGTCAGAACTAGGAAAGATAGCATCTATTGGAGATATAGTTGAATTTCAAGATATTAAATTAATAGTGGTTGAAGTGGAAAAAATGAGAGTTTCAAAAGTTGAAATTCAAAAAGGAGAATAAAACAAAAATGAAAAGAATCAAAGCTAGTTTTTATAGTGGATTATTTGCAATATTACCAATTGTTATAACAGTGTACATTTTTAACTGGGTATTTCAAATATTATTAGGCTTATTACAAAACTCATTTGTTACAACAGCAGTAAGAACATTTATTTTAAGTTTTGGAAAAGAGAAAGATTTAGATTTATATATGACAATTTTTATAAATTTTGTATCATTTATAACGGTAATTTTAATCTTAATTATAATAGGAACAGCTATGAGAGTATTTTTGTTTAAAAGGCTAGGAAGTTATTTAAATAGGCTTCTAGTTAAAATTCCTCTTTTTAGTCAAATATATAGTACAATAAGACAGATAATATCATTAGTTCTTTCAGATAGAGAAAAAGCATATCAAAAAGTTGTAATGATTGAATATCCTAGAAAAGGAATTTATAGTATTGGATTTTTAACAGCAGAAGGTAATCATGTTGTAGAGGAAAGAACAAAAGAAACAATGTGCAATATTTTTATTCCGACATCTCCTAATCCAACATCTGGAATGTTTATTGTAATTAAAAAAGAAGATGTGGAAGTTTTGGATATGAAGGTTGATGATGCAATTAAGTTAATTATATCTGGAGGAGTTATATTACCAACAAAAAAGGAGAAATAAATTGATAAAATGGCTAATACCACTTTTTATTTTTTTTGGATGTAGTAATGTTGATATAAATAAATATAAGAAAGATAATGAATATTCATTGTTAAAGGGAATAAATTTATATTCTCAAGGGAAAAATAGAGAAGCTTTAATTGAATATGAAAAAGCTTTAGAAAAAGATCCTAAAAATATTTTAATACTTAGGGAAATAGCAATTATAAAAAGTCAATTATTAGAGTATAAAGAATCAAAAAATATTTTTTTAGAAATTTTAAAAAAAGAACCAAGAGATATAGAGGCACTAAGAAATTTAAGTTATTTATTTTTTGATGAAAAAAACTATAAAAAAAGTATTTTTTATTTAGAAAAGGTTCCAAAAGACTTGAAAACACAAAAAGATTATGCAATATTGGCATTTTCTTATTATAAAATAGGGGAATCAAAAAGAGCACTATTAACATATAAAAAAATAAAAGAATCTATTATATTTAATAGTATTATTTTAACAAAATCGTATATTAAAGTTTTATCAGAAAATGGAAATAAAGAAAATCTATTTTTAATATTAAAATCTTTAGAAAAATATAAACCTGAAGATGTAAATAATGTTATTTTAATATCAAATACTTATGAAAATGAATTACAAAATTATAAGTATGCTGAGAAAGTATTAAAAGACTTTTTAAGTAGCAACAAAATAAATGATAAAATTTTATTACAGTTAGCAAAGTTATATTATAAAATAGGAAAAAAGAAAGAATGTAGAATAGTATTTAGTATGATTTCAGAAGACTATCAATATAATTTAGAATATATAAAAGTAAAAACATATATGTATTAATTAGGAGGAAAAAATTAAATGGATTTAAAAAAGTATGTAGCATTAGTAGAAGACTATCCAAAAGAAGGGATTAAATTTAGAGATATAACACCTTTAATGGGAAATGGAGAAGCTTTTAAATATGCAACAGATAAAATAGTTGAATATGCAAAAGAACAGGAAATAGACTTAGTTGTTGGACCAGAAGCAAGAGGATTTATAT
>NZ_CAMQYW010000092.1 GCF_947039425.1 uncultured Cetobacterium sp.
CTTTTAGGAGCTATTAACTCCTCTCTTCCATAAACTCCACCTCTAGGACATGAATTTCCAGTAACCTTATAATCATTTTCAACATCTATTGAAAGGTGACAACCAACAGGACACAAAATACAAATCATCTCTTTCATTATAATCCCTCCTGTAACTCAATACTTATATTTCCACATATTTTTTTTAAAAGAACTTCTGGTAAACTTATCTTTTCCATCTCTCCTGGAGCTAAGTGAGTTCTTTTAAAACTAGCAACAACTCCATTATCATCAGTTACTACTATTTTTTTATTTTTATATACATTGTTAACTCTCATAAATATCTCTAATTTTCCTTTAATATCTTCTAAATTTATTATTTGAGGAACAGTATAAGTTATTCCGTTTCCATTTGATATATGAGAAACTCTCTCTAATTTACAATTTTCTTCATCTATATAACAAGCTGCAAACTTACCTGCTCTTTCACCTTCTTCACTTACAAAGTCAACTAAATCATGTACATGTACTACATTTCCACAAGCAAAAACTCCTGGAATAGATGTTTCCATTGATTGCTTTACAATTGGACCACTAGTTCTTGTATCTAAATTTATTCCTGCATCCTTTGACAATTCATTTTCTGGTAAAAGACCTACTGATAAAAGAAGCGTATCACAGTCATACTCAACTTCAGTTCCTTTTATAGGTTTTCTATTTTCATCAACTTTTGCAACTATAACCTTTTTAAGTCTATCTCTACCTTGAACATCTATAACTGTATGAGATAATAGTAATGGAATATCAAAATCATTTAAACATTGAACTATATTTCTATTAAGACCTCCTGAGAAAGGCATAAGCTCAATAACTCCTAAAACTTTTGCTCCCTCTAGTGTCATTCTTCTTGCCATTATAAGACCAATATCTCCACTTCCCAATATTAGAACTTTTTTACCTATCATATATCCTTCCATATTTAAAAATCTTTGAGCTGTTCCTGCTGTAAAAATTCCTGAAGGTCTTTCTCCTGGTATAGCTATAGCCCCCCTTGTTCTCTCTCTGCATCCCATAGCTAAAATTACTGCCTTAGCTTGAATTTCCATATATCCATCAACTGGATTTATCATAGAAACTATCTTATCCTCTGATATATTTAATACCATTGTTTCCAATTTAACTTCTATATCTGTATTTTTTATCATATCTATATATTTTTGAGCATATTCTGGACCTGTTAATTCCTCTTTAAATTTATGAAGACCAAATCCATTATGAATACATTGTTGAAGTATTCCACCTAACTCTTTATCTCTTTCCAATATAACTATTTTTTTTGCTCCATTATCATAGGCAGATTTTGCTGCTGCAAGTCCTGCTGGTCCACCTCCAATTACAACTATATCGTATTTCATTATTTTTTCAACTCCTCTACTAAAATATATGAATTTCCTTTATCTAAAATAACATCTGTCATATTTATATTAAGTTCTTTTGCCAATATCTCTTGAACTCTTGGACCACAGAATCCACCTTGACATCTTCCAGATCCTGGTCTGCATCTTCTTTTTATAGCATCTACAGTTGTAGCTTTTACTGGTCTATTTATAGCTTCTATAATCTCACCCTCTGTTATCATTTCACATCTACAAATAACTCTTCCAAATCTATTATCTTCTTTTATTTTTTTAGATTTTTCTTCAGCTGTTAAGTCCATAAATATTTTATGTTCTGTTGGTAAAATAAAATCTGTTTTTTCTTCAAATGAACAATCACTATTTTTTAGTAATTCTATAACTCCTAATGCTATTCCTGGAGCTGCTGTTAATCCTGGTGATTTTATTCCTGCAATATCATAGAACCCTTTTACATCTGACTCTTCAACTATAAAATCTCCTCTATCTGATTCTGATCTTACACCTGCAAAAGTTCTTATATTCTCTCTAAAATTTATTCCGTGTATTGAATGACTTCCCTTATATTTTATATATTCTAATTTTTCTGTACTTGTTGATAGATCATCTCTATCATCAATATCTTGAGCATCTGGTCCCACTAAAAGATTTCCATGAACTGTTGGTGTTACTAAAATCCCTTTTCCTAATTCTGATGGACATTGAAATATAGTATGCTCTACTCTTTTTCCTTGTGATTTATCTAAAACAAAGTATTCTCCTTTTCTAGGATTAATCTTATATGATTCTGGTGCTATTAAATTATGAATAATATCTGTATTTACACCAGCACAATTTAATATTTTTTTACCAATAAACTCTCCTTTTGTTGTTTCAATTTTAAAATAATCATCTTCTTTTTTTATTCCAATTACTTCAGTTCCTAAATATAGTTCTACTCCATTTTCAACAGCATTATCCATTAAATTTTCAGCAAGTTCCCAAGGAGAAACTATTCCAGCACATTTACAATATAGTGCTCCAATAGCATTTTCATCTACATTTTTTTCAAGTTCTCTTAATTTTTTTTGATCTATTATCTCTAAATCATTAACTCCATTTTTTTTACCTCTTTCTAAAAGAGTTTCTAAATGTTTTAAATCATCATTATTAAAAGCTAAAACTAAAGATCCATTCTTCTTAAATGGCACAAATAACTCTTTACAAAGAGATTCATACATTTTATTTCCAATTACATTATATTTAGCCATAAGAGTTCCCTCTTCTGCATCATATCCTCCGTGAACAATTGCACTATTTGCTTTTGTAGTTCCATTAGATACATCTGTATCTTTATCTAAAACACAAACTCTTAATTTGTATTTAGATAATTCTCTTGCTATACTAGTTCCTATAATACCAGCACCTATAACTATAATATCGTACATAATTATATCCCTCCTATAAAAGTATAGAAAAAAAGAGAGCTTAAAAATATGACATAAATTTTGCCATATTTTTTTAGCTCTCTGGTTTCTCTATTGCTATATATTTTATTTATTCTAGTATATACTTAAATTTATTTTAAGTCAATGAAAATAAGCTTAAAAAAAATTATTTATTTGAAAAAGGAATAATCCATCTCTTTTAGAATAATCTTTCAACTAAGATAAAACACTTCTTATTGAGTCATTCTATATGTTTCTAAATACATCACTATTTTTTTCTTAACTCTTTGAATTGTATTATCTATCTTCTTTGGTGATTCGTTTAAAATGTGTGCAATTTCAATGTATGTGTATTGTTTACATAAATATGAAAATACAATTTTTTCTAAATCACTTAAATTTCCTTTTAAAAAAGCACCTAAATATTTTATTAATTCTTTCCCTAAAAATATATCCTCTGGTGAATTAAATGTTAACGATGGTTTTGAATAAACTGAAGTTTCCTCTAATATTGTACTACTATCACCTTGTGTTGCTTGATTCAAAAATTTATATTTATCAGAATTATAGTTCTTCACAGCAGTAATAATTTGTCTTCTAATACATAAATTTGCAAATGTACTAAAACATGCATTTCTATTTTCGTCATATGATTTTATTGCTTTCATAAGACCTATTATTCCTTCCTGCATTAGATCATCCCTGTCTCCACCTTTTAAAAAAAACTTTTGATTGTTCCTATAGATAACTTTCTGATACATTCTAATTATTTTCTCTATAGAATCCTCTGAGCCTTGTTGAGCTAATATAATATCTTCTTTTTGAATCATAAATATGCCTCCCCGTAAGCATTTTTTATTTCTCTATCATTATTATACCAATAATTAAATAAAAAAAAAATAATCCAAATTTTATATTATATTTTTCCAATTTGGCACGTAGTATCTATAATACTAATAGATTATTGTTTTATTTTTTATTTTATTTATACAAAAGTGTTTTACAATAGGAATTTGTAAGCTGTTAATACTCATTTTAATCATTTCATACTATGTAATAATTTATTATACAATGTTTTTGTCGCTGTATTAATTCTTTTAGAACTAAAAATTATCATAAATAAATAAAGATTAATGCTATTTTTCATATTTCTTGTATCCTTTTTAATAAAGAGTTATATTTGAATAAATAAAAAGGAGATGATGATTTATGAAAAATTTATACTATACTAAATATGTGGTTGTTATTAATTTCATTATTTGCCCATTTATTTGGTGCGCAAACGTTATTCCTATTTCAAAAATCTGTGGACATTTAGTTGAAAATGGAACAAGTTATATAAATAATAATATTATCAGTAATAATAATGAGTTTGGCCTATATGGTGTGTCTGCTACTAAAATAGAAAATAATTCTATTATTGAAAATAATGGTGACAATGGATTTGTTGCATATTTTTCATCAGGTTTAATTTCTAATAATAAAACTGGAATTATTGAAAATAACGGTAATACAGGTTTCTTTGGAAAATCATGCTCTAATATGACTAATTATGGTATTATTAAAAATTCTGGAATAGGAGGATTTTATTTAGATTCTAAAAGTAAAGGGAAAAATTTTGGTACTATTGAAAATAATGGACTCAATGGTGCATATGCTTTTAAAAGTTATTTTATTAATGAATTAAATGGGGTAATTAAAAATTCTAAATCTGGAGGAATAGTTTTAATTAATCATAGTATGGGAAAAAATTTTGGATTAATTAAAAATAATTCTCAATATGGAGTTGTTAATGATAATACTTCTACCTTTACCAATGAAAAAAGTGGTATAATCAATAATTCATCTGATTATGGTCTTTATTGCAATTTGAATTCAAAAGCTATAAATAATGGTATTATTAAAAATCAAGGTAACATTGGATCATATATTGATGGTTCAACTTTTATTAATAGTGGTATTATTGCCAATTCAAAAAATAATGGAGTTATTATTACTAATAAAGGAAGATTTATAAATTCTGGAGTTGTTAAAAATAATGGAAATATTGGTGTATTTTGTAAAGATGGTGGTTTATTTTTAAATAAAACTAATGGTTTTATTTCTAATAAAAAAAATATAGGTCTATATATTAATACAATTCAAAACAATGAAATCTCTTCTGCTAAAAACAATGGAACTATTAATAATCAAGGTGATTTTGGTGTTATTATTAATAATGGATATTTTATTAATAATGGAATTATTAATAATCAAGGTGATATTTCTATCTTAATGAATGGTAATTATTCTAAATTATATTTAGAACCAAAAAGTAAAATTTTTGGAATTGTTCAAGCCAATCATATAAATAATGCTTTAATTACATTACAAAATAGTGATCACTTTATTAAAAAAGATACCCATATAATTAATTCTAATGGAAACCTTAATTTTCAATTAAATAATTTTTCTACTATTAATGTTAAAAGTGGAAATTGGAATATCTCTAAAAATATAAAATTAATCTCTCCAAATACAATTAATAATAAATTCATTTCTAAAATACTTAATAATTCCAATGGAAATTTAATTATTAATCCCAATATTAATATTATTATTTCTTCAAGTCTTTCTAAGAATTCCAATGCATTTATATCAACAGGTTCTATTATTAATAATGGAACTATAATCGGTCATCCCAATGATTCTACTTATATTACTAATAAAAAAGAGATCTTAATTCCTGCTATTTTCACAAGAGGAAAAAACAATAAAATAGGACAGGTTAAAATAGAAAATCTTCCTATTGGATGGAATGGAAGTTATATTTATAAAAACAATAACCTTTATTTTAAACTAGATAAATTTACTTCTAATCCAAATAGTCTTCTTGGAGGTTATAAAACTACGATAGAAAAATATCCACTTAATAACCTGCCATATTTAGATACTTTAAACTTTAGAAATAAAATTTACTCTTGGAATAAAAATAATGTCAATAAAGATTCAAACTATTTTCAACTTTTAGGAGGGTATGGTAATAACAATAATACCAATCCTAAATATGATTCTTACTCTTATGGCTTCTTAGGAAATATTATTAACTCTTACAATAAATATATTCATTACTCTTTAGGATATGGTTATCTAAATAATAAAATTAACTATAAAAATAGTAATAGTAGCAATGAAAATATTGATAATGTTTTTATTTCAACTTCACAAACATATTCAAATAAATATTTTGCTACATTACAAGAAAGTTTAACTTATAGTCATCACAATCTTAATAGATATATTATAGATAGAGATAAAAATAATAGCAAAGAGCTATTATCTAGTAATTTTAATCAATTTATTTTAACTTTAGGTGGAGAAACTGGTTATAAGTTTAAAATTAATAACAATAATAATTTTTATCCATATATTGCTTTTAATAACTATTTTATAGATAATGAAAATTACTCTGAACAAGGTGATTCATATGCTTTACATTTAAATAATCAAAATTATTCCTATCCTGTTTTGAAAACAGGTTTTAAATTAAGTCATTCATATATCGGATATAATTTAGTTGAAAATTTCTATTATAATTATGCTTGTAATAATAGAAAACATAGAGATGCTTACTTTAAATTTAATAATAAAGTTATATATTATTTACAACCTATTAATCAAAATAAATCAGGAATTGGTTTATCTCTAAGTTTAGAAAAACATATTAAAAAAAATATTACTCTTGATGTTGGAAT
>NZ_CAMQYW010000093.1 GCF_947039425.1 uncultured Cetobacterium sp.
TTTCCTTTTTAGCTCCAAAACCTTCCATTCTAGTAGTGAAAATATATTTTTGTACAAGTCTACCTTCCCAAGATGTTTCAGTTCCGATTCCAACAGTAGTAAAAGGTGTTTGACCATTAACTGTTGATAATGAGTTTATCTCATATTCTAAACCTTGCATAGCCTGTTTAACAGATTCTTCAGTCATGTCAGTGGCATAAGCAAAAGCAGATGGATATTTTTTCTCTAAACTTTTATTAGAAAAATTAATACTAGTAGATTCTAAAATAGCCTTAATAGATTCTTTATCTAATCTATCTACATATTTTAATCCTCTAGAAAAATGCTTTCTAAAACTTTTAACAATATATGGAACTAAAGCTCTATCTAAATAAGGAATAGAACATCCTCCATATGTATTTGAAGAAACAGATGCAATAATTTGTACAATATGTCCAACAGCAACATCAACAGAGTTAGGTTCAAGCATTTTAGCATTACCTATATTGCATCCATTAGTTAACATATTTTCAATATTTACAAGTTCACAGTTTGTTTCTCTAAATAATAAATAATCAAGATCATGAATATGAATACGTCCAGATTCATGAGCTTCTTTTAAATATTTAGGTAAAATTCTATTAGTATAATAATCTTTAGAAGATATACCTGCTAATAAGTCTCTTTGAACAGAGATTGTTTTTCCATCTTTATTGGCATTTTCATTTAACATATCACTATTTGATGCATCAATTAACTCTCCAATTTTTTTGTAGATAACTTGCTCTTTCTTTCTAAGTTCTGTTTTAATTGTACGGAACTCTTGATATGAAAGTGCTATATCTTTTTCAGAAGATGCCATTAATTTTTTTACAACTAAATCTTGAATCTCCTCAACAGACATTTTTTCAGAATCTATATTTTCTATTTGAATTGATATTTTTTCTATTAAATCTGTTTTTATATCTTTCTTATTTTGGGTAAAAGCCATGCTAATAGCTCTAACAATTCTATTCTTATCAAACTTAACAATAGACCCGTCTCTTTTTATAACTTCTTTCAAAAAACTCACCCCTATTTATTTTATAATTCTTAAACATTATACACAACTTTATATAATTCTACAAATGTGTAAAAAAGTAAAAACTAAATAAAAAGTGGTTAAAAAAAAATATATTTCAATGAAATCTAGAAAAAATAAAGAAAAATTAAGCTGAAAAAGTAATCAAATTAAAAAAAACAGGTCAAAAAAAAAGCAATTTATTTTTTGTAAAACACAATATGTATTGTTAGTCCTAAAATTAAAACACAATATCTTGTGTTTTGTAAAAAGATTGAAAAAAAACAATAAAAAATAATAAAAATATGTTATAGTTAAGAGAAATATAATAATATAAGGAGGTTTTACGGTGTTTAATAGAGATACTTATGAAGAAAGAAGGAAAAATTTAAAAAGATTAGTAGGGGACAAATTTATAATAATACCTGGAAATTCAGAATCACCAATGTCTTACCAAGATAATTGTTATAATTTTATACAAGATTCAACATTTAATTATTATTTTGGGTTAAATTCTCCAGATTTAGTTGGTGTAATTGATGGAAAAAATAATAAAGAATATATATTTGGAACTGAATTTACTATAGATGATATAGTTTGGATGGGACAGCAAAAAACATTTAAAGATAGAGCTTTAGAAGTTGGAATTGAAAACTTCTTAGAAAAAGAGGAGTTAGCAAAAATAATTAAAGAGATTAATAAAAATGATATTATTTTTACAAATCAATATCGTTTAGAAAATATAATATTTTTATCAGAGCTATTAGGAATAAACTATAATGAAATAAATACTAGTTTTTCTAAAGAGTTAGTAGAGGCAATAGTTTCTATGAGAAATATAAAATCAAGTGAAGAAATAGCAGAGATGGAAAAGGCAACAAATGTGACAAGAGAGATGCATTTAGAAGCTATGAGAGTGGCTAAAGAGGGAATGAAAGAGTATGAGGTAGTTGCAGCCTTAGAAGCAATAGCTAAAAGATATAATGCCACTACATCTTTCCATACTATATGCACAGTTCATGGTCAAACACTACATAATCATTATCATGGAAATGTATTGGAAAATGGAGATTTACTGCTACTTGATTGCGGAGCTAGATTAGACAATGGATATTGTGGAGATATGACAACAGTATTCCCGGTATCAGGTAAATTTACAGATATTCAAAAAGATTTTTACTCTATTTTAATAAAAATGTTTGAAAAAGCAGAAGAGATTACAAAACCAGGAATAACTAATAAAGAAGTTCATTTAGAAGTTTGTAAAGTACTTGCTAAAGAGATGAAAGATAGAGGGTTATTAAAAGGTGAAGTGGAAGATATAGTAAAAGCTGGTGCTCATGCACTGTTTTTCCCACATGGATTAGGTCATATGATTGGAATGGATGTTCATGATATGGAAAATTTTGGAGAAAAAACAGTAGGATATACTAAAGATATTGAAAGAAGTACTGAGTTTGGATTAAAATCTTTAAGACTAGGAAGAAAATTAGAAGAAGGATTTGTAATAACTATTGAACCAGGAATCTACTTTATTCCAGAGTTAATATCTAAATGGAAAGAAAATAATATGCATTTAGATTTTATAAATTATGAAGAAGTAGAAAAATATATAGGATTTGGTGGGATGAGATATGAAGGTGATTTCTTACTTACTGAAAATGGTAATAGAAGATTAGGAGAAAAAATGCCTAAGTATTTTAATGAAATAGAAGAGTGTAGAAAGTAAAAAAAAGGATCCCTTGAAGGGGTCCTTTTAAATTTCTTTAAGAATTGGATATAGTGTTTTAAATTTAGAGTATTTTTTATTGTATATATCTATATTTCTTTCAATAGGTTCTTTTGTTTCAACAATTTTAATAAGAGCACTACAAGCTTCATTAACATCCTTAAAGAGACCATCTCCAACTATAGCTAATATAGCAGCACCAAAAGCTGGACCTTCTGTTGAATTAATTGTATCAACCTTTAAATTAAAAATATCAGCAAGAGTTTGTTTCCAAAAATCACTTTTAGCTCCACCACCACTAACTCTAATAGAGGTAAATGAATCTTTACAGCTCTTAATAAGTTCTAGAGAGTCTCTTAATCCAAATGTTATTCCTTCAATAATTGATCTAGTAAGATCTCCTCTAGTATGTTGTATATTTAAACCAGTAATAGTACCCTTAGCATTTGGGTCATTATGAGGAGTTCTTTCTCCTATTAAATAGGGTAAGAAGAATAGATTAGTATCTATTTCACTTTCTTTAGCTTCTTTTTCTATAAGTAAATTATAATCTTTAGATTTTTGTATATTTTCAACCCACCATTTTAAAGCTCCAGCAGCAGAAAGCATAACTCCCATTTGATGATATTTACCATTGGCATGGCAAAATGAGTGTAGTCTAGCTTTAGAATCAGCAAAATATGAGTTCATACTAGCAAAAACAACTCCAGAAGTTCCAAGAGCAACAGATAAAGTGGAATCATCAATAACTCCAACACCAATAGCTCCAGCAGCCTGATCACCAGCCCCAGCAATTACTTTAGTTTCTGAATTTAAATTAAGTAAAGATGAGATTGATGGAAGAATATTTCCTACCACTTGAAAAGATTCATAAAGTTCTGGTAATTGAGAAATATTAATTCCTATAAAATTAAGCATCTCTTTAGACCAAACTCTATTCTTAACATCTAAAAGTAAAGTTCCAGAAGCATCAGAAACATCAGTGGAGTATTTTCCAGTTAATTTAAAGGCAATATAATCTTTTGGTAACATAATTTTATGAATTTTCTTAAAATTATCAGGTTCATTTTCTTTTAACCAAAGAATTTTTGGAGCAGTAAAACCAGTTAAAGCTATATTTCCAGTTAGTTCAATAATATTTTCAATTGTATTTAAAGTTTTACATTGCTCTTCAGTTCTTTGATCACACCAAAGCATAGCTGGACGAATAATACTATCATTTTTATCTAAAAGAACAAGTCCATGCATCTGTCCACTAAAACTAAGAGCATTAATATTTTTATATTCTAATGTTATTTCTTTTAGTCCTTTTAGTGTTGCATTGAACCAATCATCTGGATTTTGTTCAATCCAATTTTCTTGTGGAAATAGTAGTGGATAATCTTGAGATATAGTTTTAATAATATCTCCATTTTTATCCATTAGTAAAATTTTAACAGCAGACGTTCCTAAATCAATTCCTATATACATAATTCCTCCCTTATAAAAATATCCCGCAAATGCGGGATATAAGTGTAAAAATTTTATTATCTTTTATTTTAATCTTGGATTTTCACTTGCAGGATACATAATAACTTCAATTGGCATTTGAGCTGATTCTGGTGATTTTCCATCTTTTAAATAGTTATTCATAACAATAGCAGCTTTTTTTCCAATTAAGTTGAAATCTTGAACAACAGTAATAGCCATTTTACCTTCATCAACTAATTTTTTTCCTTCAACAGAACCGTCAAATCCAATAATTGTAAAGTTTTTAAGATTGAATCTATTATCATTCATAATAGCCCCAATAACACCTATAGCCATAACATCGTTTTCACAGTATACTATATACTTACCATTAGAGTCAAGAGCACTTAATTTAGCTTCAAAAACATTTTGAGCTACATCTTGAGCAAAATCTCCAGTTAGTTCAATATATTTATCAGACTTTTCTAGATCATTCCACTCTTTCCCAGCTTCAGGAGAAGCTAGATAGTCTTTAAATCCCTTGTATCTACTAATGTGAGCAGTGTGTCCGTCAATTCCTCTCATATGAATCAGACCAGCTAAATCACTAGGCTTAAGATTAGATTTTTTCACAACCCATTGAGCTGCAAATTTTCCACCATCTTCATTATCAGTTGCAATTTGAGCTAATAAATCTACACCTTCAACAGTTGTATCAACAGTAATTACAGGAATATCCATACTAACAGCATCATTAAGAACGCCTTCAGTAGCATCTTTGTTTAATGGATTCATAATAATAGCAGCAGAACCTTTAACAATAGCATCTTCAACTTGACTAGGCTGGTTAGTTGCATCATTTGCAGCATCATAAACATCAACTTGATAACCAAGAGTATTAGCTTCTTTAACAAATGAATTTTCTAAAATACTAAAGAATTCATTTGATCTATTAGACATCATTAAGGCTACTTTCTTTGTTGTACTTCCAAAAGCAACACTTCCACAGATTAAAGATAAAAGTAATAATTTTTTCATTTTTTTGAGACCCCCGAATTATTTATTTTTTTTACGATCAGCAATTACAGCAAATAGAATTACTAATCCTTTAATAACTTCTTGATAAAATGATGATACACCTAACAGATTAAGTCCGTTATCTAAAATACCAATAATAAGAGCACCTATTAAAGTTCCAAATATTTTTCCTCTTCCACCAGACATAGAAGTTCCACCAATAACAACAGCAGCAATGGCATCTAACTCTGCACCTTGTCCAGCATTTGGATAGATTGAATTGTATCTTGCAATATATAATATAGAAGCAAGACCAGCTAAGAATCCACTAATAGAATAAGCAATAATTTTTATTTTATCAACTGGAATAGTTGATAATCTAGCAGCTTCTTCATTACCACCAGTGGCATAAAGATGTCTACCAAATAAAGTTTTTCCTAAAACAAACCAAATAATAGCAAATATAACTAAGTAAATTATCATAGAAATAGGAAGTTTAAATATTTGACCTCTATTCATAAATTTCATAACATGAGAAACTTTATTAATTCCTCTTACAGGTAAACCATTTGAAATAATTAGAGTAAGTCCTCTATAAATAGTCATTGTAATTAGTGTTGCTATAAAAGGTTGCAATTTTATTTTAGAAACTAAAATACCATTAACAGCTCCAAGTATAGTTCCTAAAAATAAAGCAATAGGAATAACAATGAATATAGGTAAACTAAATTTAACAAGAAGCATTCCAGCAATATATCCAACTAAGGCAAGAGTAGAACCAACTGTTAAATCAATACATCCAAGTAGAATAACAAATGTCATACCAAAGGCAAGTAAACCATTTATTGACGATTGTTTAAAGATATTTTGTAAGTTGTATAATGAAAAGAAGTTTCCATTGATACTTCCGAAAAATACAGAGATTACAATAAGAATCATTACTAATCCATACTTTTCAAGAATATTTTTTAATAAAAGGTTATTGTTACCTTTTATAGGTGTTGTGTTGCTAGACATTTAATTTCCTCCTAAAAATGCTACTTTTAATACTTCTTCTTGATTGATATTTTCTTCATCAAAAATTTTAGCAATAGTTTTATTATGAATTACAGCTACTCTATCAGAAACACCAATAACTTCTGGTAATTCACTAGATACAAGGATTATTGCTACTCCTTCTTTTTTTAATTCATTGATAACTTCATATATCTCTTTTTTAGCACCAACATCTACTCCACGAGTAGGTTCATCTAAAATTAAA
>NZ_CAMQYW010000094.1 GCF_947039425.1 uncultured Cetobacterium sp.
AGATTCAATAGCATCAGCAACAACTTCAAGTCCAGGAAGAGCATCAGCAAAAGCTTTAATACCTCTTACACCTCCACCACTCCAAAGCATATTACCAAAAATACCTAAATATCTATTTTTTAAACCATAATTTTGTAATTTATGTAAAAGACCTTGCAGCATAGGATATACATCGTTATTATGTGCTGCAGAACCAATAATTAGGCCTTTATATTTCCAAATATCACTAATAATATAAGAATGATCTGTTTTTGAAGCGTCATAAATTTTAATATTTTTAATTCCATTGTGTGCAAGTTCTCTAGCTATAACATTGGCCATTTTAGCAGTAGTTCCATATAAAGTTCCATAAACAATAACTACTCCTTCTGCTTCAGGAGTAAAACTTGCCCAGTTAGCAAAATGGTTAATAACTACAGAAACATCTCTTCTCCAAAGAATTCCATGAGAAGGACAAATATATTTTATTTCTAATCCACTTAATTTTTTTATAGCATTTAAAACTTGAGGTCCATATTTTCCAACAATGTTAGCATAATATCTTCTCATTTCACTTTCATAGAAAGAGAAATTGATTTCATCATCAAAAATACCTCCATCAAGAGTTCCAAAACTTCCAAAAGCATCATTTGAGAATAATATTTTGTCAGTTATATCATAAGT
Organism: uncultured Cetobacterium sp.; assembly: GCF_947039425.1. Classification (GTDB taxonomy): domain Bacteria; phylum Fusobacteriota; class Fusobacteriia; order Fusobacteriales; family Fusobacteriaceae; genus Cetobacterium_A. Next base: position 664 of record NZ_CAMQYW010000094.1, read on the forward strand.
AACCATAGATTCAGGCCAGTGAACCATAGGAACCATTGCAAAAGTTAAAACATGAGTACCTAAATTAAGAGTATCTCCCTCTTTAATTGTCATGAATTTACTTGTATCAAAGTTAGGAATAAAGGCTTTGATCATTTTTAAAGTAATTACATTACCTATAATAGTAGCTTCAGGGAAATGAGCCATAACATCTCCAAGAGATCCAGAATGGTCAGGTTCCATGTGATTAACAACTATATAATCTAATTTTTTACCTTTAAGTATTCCGTTTATTTTTTCAATATATAATCCAGCAGTTGAAAAATCAACAGTATCAATTATACAAGTTTTTTCATCATTAATAAGATATGAATTATAAGCTACTCCTTGAGGTAGGGGTAAATAGTTTTCAAATCTTTCAGTTTTTCTATCGTTAGTTCCGATCCAAAAAACTTTTTCTGTAATTGGTGCGTGATAGTGCATAAATTCCTCCTTAAAATAAAAATTATTTTAAAATAATATTCTTTTACTACATTTTAATCTAAAATTAAAAAAAATACAACTATATTTAGGAAAATATACAAAATTAAAATAAATTTATTTTGAATTTAGATAAAAGTTAAATAAAATGTTTTACGAAATAAAAAAGTGGTGATATAATCATCATATAATGTTAGAAGGAGGCTAAAAATGGATCCGATTTTTTTTCATATAGGTAGTTTCAAAGTTAGTTATTATGGACTTTGTTATGCAATTGCCTTCTTTATAGGAATAGAACTTTTAAAAAGAGAAGGTACAAAAAAAGGAATGGATAAAGCTGCAATTGAAGATTATGCTTTTGTAGCAATGTTATCAGGGCTATTAGGAGGAAGATTATATTATGTTCTTTTTAATTTACACTATTATTTAGCCAATCCCAGCGATATAATAGCTGTTTGGAAAGGTGGAATGGCTATACATGGTGGAATATTAGGTGGATTAATTGGAACACTGATTTATGCAAAAAGGAAAAAATTAAATGCTTTTTTATTAGGAGATATGGTGGCTCCGTTACTATTACTTGGACAAGCAATAGGGAGATTTGGCAATTTAGCAAATGGAGAGGTTCATGGAGTTCCTACTTTTACACCTTTTAAAGTTATTTTTAGCATAAAACCAGCGTTTAATCAGTGGTTTGCAAATTATAACTTAATGACATTGGCACAAAAATCACAATTTAAAGAGTTAGTACCTTGGGGATTAGTGTTTCCAAATAGTTCACCTGCAGGAATGGAATTCCCAAATCTGCCTTTACATCCAGCAATGTTATACGAAGCATTTTTAAATTTTTTAGGATTTTTATTTCTTTACTTTGTAATGAGAAAAAAGAATTATGCAACAGGAACAGTATGGTGGACATATATTATTATCTATAGTATAAATAGAATATTTGTAAGTTTCTTTAGAGCTGAAGATTTAATGTTCTATGGATTTAGAGCTCCTCATATTGTTAGTATGATAATGATGATTTTTGCAATTATAATGATAATAATAATAAATAAAAAAAAGAGGGTGGGGTAAATTGAAAAAAATATTTGGATTTTTATTAGTAGTTACAATGTTATTTGGAGGGTGTTCGACTTTGACAACAAGTAAGAAAAATTTAACAGGTAAGGAATATGTTTTAGTACAAGAAAATGGAATACCTAATATTTTAATTGGTTTTGATGGAAATAATTTTTATGGATTTTCAGGAGTTAACAACTACTTTGGAAAGTATGAGAAAAAAGGTTCTGATTTAACTTTAGAAAGAATGGGATCTACATTAATGGCAGGACCAGAAGCTTTAATGAAAATGGAACAAAATTATTTTAATGAATTATCACAAGTAACATCTTATAAACAAACGACAGATTCTTTAGTATTAACTTTAAAATCAGGAAAACAATTAATATTTAAGGAAAATAAAAAATAAAATAATAAGCCCTCTGTTATGATTTATAACAGAGGACTTTTTTTATTGTATTACTGTTTTATTTGGAAAATATTTTTTAACAAGATTATTGTATTCATTACTATCTTTTAATTGTAATAAAGCATTGTTTATATCTTCAACAGTTTTTTTTGATCCTTTCTTAAATGGAATTGATGCACCGGGAACTTTATCTTGAATAGTATCTATAATTTTAATATTCTCAATAGATTTAACATATTCTTTTCCGCTTTCTTCAGAAATAATAACTCCATCAATTTTGTTATTTTTTAAATCTAATAAAGCTCCTAAAAAAGAGTTATAATTTCTAACATTAGCACCTAAATTTTTAGCAAAATTTTCTTGCATAGACCCAAGTTGTACTCCAACTATTTTATCTTTAAGCTCTTTTTTATTTGTAAAAGAACTATTAGAATTTGCTAAAACAAGATGAGGAGTATCAAAAAAAAGATATGGATTTGAAAAATCTACTGCTTTTTTTCTATCTGGAGTTTGAGCCATACCAGCGATAATGGCATCAATTTTATTTGTTTGTAAGGCTGGAATTAAACCATCAAAAGACATGTTTTTCCAAACTATAGTATATCCAGATTTTTCTCCTAATAATTCCATAAGTTCAACGTCAAACCCAGTCAATTTATTTTCATCTAAATATTCATAAGGTGGAAACTCTGCATTTGTTCCTACATATAATTTTTTAGCAAAAGAAGTGATTGTTATTAATAAAAATAGTAAAGTTAATGTATATTTTTTCATAAATTATGATACCTCCATAGTTTTAATAAATTCTGATTTTATTTCATTTAAAATAATTGGATTTTTTAAAATTTCAATTCCAGTTAAAGTAAGAGCAAAAATAGCTTCTTTCATTCCTTGATAAGCTTCATCAGTAATAGAAGCCTCAGCAAATCCTTTGCTATGTCCTATAACCTCTTGGTAAAGTGGTTAATAAGGATGTATTGTAGGACAAACATAACTGACATCTCCTGCATCTGTTGAACCACTAGATTGAGAATCTTTCATTTTTTCAATACCTAAAGATAATAATTGTTTTTCATATAAATCCATAAGAGTTTTATTTGTTATTAGATTTAAAAAGCTTGTTTCATAATTTGAAATTTCAAGTGTTGTTCCACTAGATAAAGCAGCACCATAGGCACAATTTTCAACTTTTTTTAAAAGAGATAGAAGGTCTTTTCTATTTTTTGATCTTACATAAAAATGAGCAATAGATAGATCAGGAATTATATTAGCAGCTTCACCACCATTTTTTATAATTCCATGAACTCGGTCACTTTCTAAAATTTGCTGTCTTAAGGCATTAATTCCATTAAAAAGATTGATAACACCATCAAGAGCATTTATTCCCAAATGAGGTGAACCCGCAGCATGAGATGTTTTTCCTAAAAATTTAAATTCCAATGCTTCCATAGCTTGACTAGAAGTGCTTCTTAAATGATAATTACCACTTGTTGGATGAACAATCATGGCAAGGTCAATATCTTTAAAAACTTCATTTTTAGCCATTTGAACTTTAGTACCAAAGGTTTCCTCTGCAGGAGTTCCAATAATGCTAATGGTTCCACCATATTCATTAACAAAACCTTTTAGTAAGACTCCAGCTCCAATACTTGTTGTTCCAAGAAGATTATGTCCACAACCATGTCCAATATCAGGTAAAGCATCATACTCTGCTAAGATGGCTATATTAGGTCCTTTTTTTGTAGAGTTATATGTGGCTAAAAAAGCTGTTTCAATATTACAAAATTTCGTTTCTATTTTAAAATTATTTTCTTTTAAAAATTCAGTTAAGATATTAAGAGCTTTAAATTCTCTTAGGCCAAGTTCAGGATTATCATACATAAACCTATTAATCCTTTTTAATTCTTGAAAAATTTTATCATATTTTGATTCTAATTTTGAATACATAATTACCTCCATAAAATTTTGTATAAAAAAAAGCTCACTTAGTCAATGCTAAGTGAGCTATTAAGACAAAAGGATATACTTAGTCCTTAGAAATAGTTATCTTACTTTCAAGCATAGAAAAAGAATTTATTTTTATTTTATTTTTAAAAATAAAATTCCTATCCCTTAAAAGCATATAACTCTCCTCCTCAAACTTTTTGGTAATAATAACATATTAAAAAAACCTTGTCAAATTAAAATTTAATATCAGTACTTTTGATTAAATGTGCTCCTTTATGTACTATCTCTTTTAATGCAAGTTCAGAATCAAATTCTTGAAGGTTAACTCCTTTACAAGCGTCTTCAACAATATTAACTTTAAAATCTAAATCAATTGCATCTAAAACAGTGTATTTAACACAGTAATCTGTAGCTAAGCCAACAATATAAATTTCATGTATTCCTTTTTTTCTTAAAATATTACCTAGTTGTGTTTTTCTTTTTCTTCCATTATCAAAAAATGCACTGTAAGAATCCACATTAGGATCTGTTCCTTTGTAGATGGTATTTTCAATATAAAATAGTTCCGGATGAAGCTCAGCGCCAAAAGAGTATTCTATACAATGTTCTGGCCACCAAACTTGTGGGAGACCATTTAATTCTCCAATTTCACCAATTATTTTATTAGAGTTAACAGCAAAACTTTTATGATTTTTTGGATGCCAGTCTTTAGTAGAGATGATAAACTGTTTGTTTTTTTTAAAGAGAGTGATGAGATTATTGATTATTGGTATGATTTCAGAAGCATTCTTTACTTCTAATGTTCCACCTTCACAAAAATCATTTTGAACGTCAACAACGATTAAAGCTTTCAAGATATAATCCTCCTAAGAAAAGTGTGATTATTTTTATTATATAATATAATAAAAGGAATAACAATTTATTTTGTATATAATCTCTATTTCTTTCCTAAAATACTAAATAAAAATCTAAAACAGAGTAGAAAATATCAAAGTAATAGAGTATATTATATATAATATAGAAATTTTTAGGAGGAAAAAGTTATGAATGTTATATTAGGAATAGTATTTTTTATATGTGGATCATTAGCAGTATATTTATATCAAAAGAAAAAATATAAAAATTTTACAGAAGAGGATTTTGTTTGTGAATTAATACAGAAATCTTTTTTTAAAAGTAAAAATGCAACACATACGGAACATAAAATAGTTAAAGAATTACTTAAAAGTGAGGATTTTATAAAAGATTTATCTTTAACAGCAAAATTAAAAGGAATGATTGTAGGATATGTTTTATTTACAAAGGTAAAAATTGGGAAAGATACTCTATTACTTTTATTTCCAATTGTTGTAGCTTCAAAATTTCAGAAAAAAGGTATAGGAAGAAGTTTAATAGAAAAAGGTCATTTAATGGCGAAAACTATGGGATATAAGGGAGTGGTTGTCTATGGTGAACCTAAATTTTTTGAAAAATTTGGATATGAATTAGCAAGCACTTATGGAATATTTCCACCAACAGAGTTAGAAAAAGAAAAGTTTTTTGTTAAAGAGTTAAAAGAGGGATCTTTAAAAGAGATTTCAGGAGAAGTTATATATCCAAAAGTTTTTTTTGAAATAAAAGAGTAAAATAGGGAGGAGTATATTTTGAAAACTAATTTTAATGAAAAGGTTGAAAGAAGAGGAACAGATTCAATTAAGTGGAATGTAAATGGGATGCTAGGGATGGCAGAATATGCAGATGAAGAAAGTATACCTATGTGGGTTGCAGATATGGATTTTAAAGTTCCTAATTTTTTAATAGAAAAAATGGAGGAAAGAACAGATCGGAAGAGCGTCGTGTAGGGAAAGAGTGTACGTCCTGGTGTAGA
>NZ_CAMQYW010000095.1 GCF_947039425.1 uncultured Cetobacterium sp.
TAAAAAATATCTCTATAATCATATAGTGTTGAATTCCTAGTAATAAATTAGAAATTATTCTTTTTTCATCAAAATTATTGATATTTTTATGTAAGGTTGAAATATAAAAACTTTCAATATTATTTAAAAAATCAATATAGATATCAAAATGTAAAAATTCAATATCTCGTAACAACTTATACTTAAAACTAGATTCTTTATAATATTCTAAGAATAAAAAAAGATACATTGTATGAAGTTCATTTGTTTGTAAATCTTTGTTATAATTATCTTTAACTAAAAATAATATCTCTTTTTTTAAATGATCAATAATTTCATTTAAAAAAATATCTTTCGTTGGAAAAAATGAGTAAAAAGATCCAACAGATATATCCATAGCTTTGGCAAGATCTTTAATTTTAACATCATGATATTCTCTCATTCCAAACAATAGTTCCCCTTTTTTTAACAATTGATATTTTTTATTGTTAGTATTGAGTCTTTTTCTTTGATATAATTCCATTTCAAAAATATTTTCAATAGGGAATATTTTTTCTTTAGAAAAACCATTTAAAAGAATATTAACTAAAAATTTAATATCAAGTTTTAGATTTCTAGAAGAAAAACTAATATTTATATATCTAATTGCACCTAATATATACATAATTTCATATTTATTAAGTTTTCTTTGGAAAATAGATTCTAAAGATTTTAAATATGCTTTTTTTATTCTATGTTCAAATTCTATAAAACGATATTGGCCTTCTCTAAAAATTTTTATTAATTTATATTCTTCTCTTGTAATTTCTAAATTTTTTTCAATATATATATTTAATCCATCTTCTAGTGTATTACTTGAAATATATTTTAATTTATTTTCAATTTTATTTGATATCATTTCTAATAAAAATTTAAATAGATCTTCTTTATTTTTAAAATATTTGTATATAATTCCATTTGAAATATTTGCAGTTTTACTAATTTCAAGTAAAGAAACATCAGCATATGGAATGTCATAAAATAGATTAATCGAAGCGTTTATAATTTTATCTTTAGTACTAAGCATTAATTCCTCCAGCAATTTTATTTATATATATATTTTTTTGAAAAATAAAAAAATTAATATAATTAAGATAAATAAGTTTTCCAAATAAAATATATTTATTGTAAAATGGATATGAGATTTTTTCATAATTTATTGATTGTGAAATCAAAATAAATGAGTTATCACTTAAAGCTTCTTTCTTTTTTAAATGATATTCAAAATTTAAAAGATTAAGTTTTTCTACAGTGGAATAAGAAAGAATACGTTTTTTCCAACCATTACCATATGTATTCCAACTTTTTAAACTCATATAATAATTTAATCTTTCTTGAAAGAAAACTTTATAAAAATAAGGATCTTCTCCTATTGAATTTAATAGATCAATAGTATTGCTTCCCATAACTCCATCAATGGAAATTTTATTGCTATTAAAATATCTATTGATAGATTTTTGGATAAGATTACTACCGGTACCATAACCTGTATTAAAAAATGTATCAAATAATGCTAATTTTAAATTACAATTATTAATTTCATCAACTCTATATTTTTTTAATAGATATAGAGATATTTCAATAGCTTGATTTTTAGTTAATGTTTCAATTTTATAATTAGTAAATTTAATCTTATTATATTCAATAAGAATAAAGTTTCTAATTCCATATTTAGAATATTCTTTTTTATTTCTCATAAGATGGTTACCTTCATGAGATAAAACTATATTAATAATATTATTTAAATATATTTCACTATTGCATGCAATTGAAGTATTTGTAAATATTATAAATACTATAATAATATATTTTTTCAGTGTAATCCCCCCCATTAAATATACATTAAAAGTGTGATGTACAGAGTATTATATATTAAATTACTCTTTTTTTCAATATTTGTTTATTCAAAATAGATATAATTGACAAATATATCTATAATAAGGTATATATTAAGTATCAAGTTTTGAAAAGGAGAAGTTATGGAGATTAAATTAAGAGAAGCATTAATAAATGATTTTAATCAAGTAAATCAAATTTTTTCATATACTCATGATATTCATGTTAAAGAAAGGCCTGATGTATTTAAAGAATCTATAAATTTTTTTTTAATAGATGAGTTTGAAAAAAATATAAAAAATGAAAACAAAAAAATTATAGTTGCTTTAATAAATGAAGAGATTGTAGGGGCATGTATGTTTGAAATAATAAAAATTGCTGAAAATAATTTAATGTACAAAAGAAGTGTAATACTTATTGAAATATTAGGAACTCTTCCTCAATTTCAAAAAAAAGGAATAGGAAGTTTATTTATTGATTATTTAAAAAAATATAGAGAGGATCATAATATTTCCACTATTCAGTTAACTACTTGGTGTTTTAATCACAATGCTCTTAAATTTTATGAAAAACATGGCTTTTTAAAAAGAAATTATAGATTAGAATTAAAATAAATTATTAAGTGAGGAATTATTATGATGAATATTGATTTAGAAAAATGTATAGGCTGTGGTATGTGTATTAGTGATTGTTTTGCCAATGATATTAAAATGATAGATGGAAAGGCTAGCATAAGAAATATAACTTGCTTTAAATGTGGTCATTGTATAGCTGTTTGTCCAGTAAATGCAGTTTCTACAGATGAATATAATATGGATGATGTTAAAGAATATAATAAAAATACGTTTACAGTAGAATCTGAAAATTTATTAAATTTTATAAAATTCAGAAGAACAATTAGACATTTTAAAGATAAAAAAGTAGAAAAAGAAAAAATATTAAAAATAATAGAAGCTGGGAGATTTACAGAAACAGCAAGTAATAGTCAGAATGTATCATATGTTGTTGTAGAAAATAAGATTGAAGAATTAAGAAAATTAACTCTTGAAAGTTTAAATAAAATAGGGAAAGAGTTATTAGAAACATCAAAAAATAAGTTATATTTAAAATATGCAAAAATGTGGATGGGAATGTATAATAAATATATAAGCTCTCCAAAAGAAGAGGATAATTTATTTTTTCATGCACCTTTATTAATTATTGTAGTTTCTGAATCAATAGTTAACGGATCACTAGCTTCTGGAAGTATGGAACTTTTAACAAATAGTTTAGGATTAGGTGCTTTATTTAGTGGTTTTTTTGTTAAGGCTGCAGAGTCTAACAATGAAATAAGAAAATTTTTAGGTCTTAAAGAATCTCAAGAGATAGTATCATGTATGGTTATTGGATATCCTGATATATCTTTTAGGAGAACAGTTCCTAGAAAAACATCAGAAATACTATTTATATAAATAAAGAAGGGGATAAAGAAAAATCTTTATCCCCTTTTTTTATGCTAACCAAGCTCCAAACATCCAAATATGTTTTTGATATAAAGCACCAATATCAGTAATTAAAGCTAGGGTTTCTTGATCATCTAAAGTTTCTCCCAGTTTTAGAATTATATTAATCTCTGTTAATAATAATTTAAAGTCTTCATGAATAGCAGACACAGCTTCTCTACTATTATATGCTTTACTTTCTAATTCTTGAAGAATGGTATGCTTTAAATAAACATCAAGAGATGCAAAAGGTCTTTCTTTTTTCATTAATAATCTTTCTGCCACAGAATCAATTTGTAAATCTACTTCAGCCATAATTTCATCTAACATGGGGTGTAGTACAAAGAATTGTTCACCTACTAAATTCCAGTGAAAATTATGTAGTTTAGTTTTAAAAATATGTAAATCACCTATAAATTTATTCATCTGTAATATTAACTCTTTTCTATTATCCATAAATCCTCCTTAAAATATAATAAATTGTTATAACTATCTTTTCAATAAATAAACAATAATCCTTTATTTACTTAATTAATTTAATTAATTATTTAGAAATTTTACTAAATTTTCTTTACTTATTTAATATGATAAAATAATCATGAAAACAAATTTAATAAAATTTTTAGGAGATGTAATATGAAAAAAGAAACTGTTTATGAACAATCTTTAGAACTTCACGAAAAAAATAGAGGTAAGATAGAAGTTATCAGTAAAATACCTGTAACTTCAAAAGAAGAATTAAGTCTTGCTTATTCACCAGGAGTAGCAGAGCCTTGTAGAAGAATTGCTGCAAATAAAGCAGACGTATATAAATATACATCAAAAGGAAATATGGTAGCAGTTATAAGTGATGGATCAGCAGTTTTAGGTCTTGGAAATATTGGACCAGAAGCAGCATTACCAGTTATGGAAGGAAAAGCTATTTTATTTAAAGAGTTTGCAGGAGTTAATGCATTCCCAATTTGTTTAGATACACAAGATACAGAAGAGATTATTAGAACTTGTAAATTATTAGCACCAAGTTTTGGTGGAATTAATTTAGAAGATATTTCAGCTCCAAGATGTGTTGAAATAGAAACAAGATTAAAAGAAGAATTAGATATTCCTGTATTCCATGATGACCAACACGGAACAGCAATAGTTGTAACAGCTGGAATTTTAAATTCATACAAATTCTTAAAGAAAGATTTCTCTAAAGCGAAAGTAGTAGTATGTGGAGCTGGAGCAGCAGGATCTTCAATAATTAAAATGATTAAAAAATTAGGAGTAGATGATATCTTAGCTATTGATATTGATGGAATTATAGCTAGAGAAGATGAAAATAGAGAGTACAACTTCTTAACTACTGAATTATCTGAAATAACAAACAAACATAATACAAAAGGTGGATTAAGAGAAGCTATAAAAGGTGCAGATATCTTTATAGGTGTATCAGCTCCAGGATTATTAAAACCAGAGATGGTTAAAGAAATGAATACAGATGCAATTGTATTTGCAATGGCTAATCCAACTCCAGAAATAATGCCAGATGAAGCATTAGCAGCAGGAGCTAGAATAGTTGGAACAGGAAGATCAGATTATCCAAATCAAGTTAATAATGTTCTTGCATTCCCTGGGTTATTTAAAGGTGCTTTAGAAAGTGGAGCTAAAAAAATAACTGAAGAAATGAAATTCGCAACATCAAATGCAATAGCAAACTTAATTAGTGAGGAAGAGTTATCTGCAGAATATGTAATTCCAAGTCCTTTTGATCCAAGAGTTGCAAAAGCAGTTGCAAAAGCAATTTCAGATTTAGTAAAAAAATAATATAATAATAAGTGAGGTTTTAATGTGTTAAATACGATATTAAGTTCTATTGTCCCAGTGTTTTTTGTAATTGCTTTAGGGTGGTTTTCAGGTAAGAAAAACATTGTTTCAACAGAGCACAAAAAGGCATTTGCAGACTATGTAATGATGTTCAGTTTTCCTTTACATCTATTTATAGGAAGTGCAAAAGCTGATCCAAAAAAATTATTAGATCCAAAAATAATTTCATCTTTTGCTCTTGCTCTTATGGGTCTATATGCTTTATCATTTATAATCAAAAAGCATGTATTTAAATATGATTCAAGAAAAGCAGCTCAAGGAGCAATAGTTTGTGCATTCCCTAATATGGCGTTTATGGGTATTCCTGTTCTTACATCTTTAATAGGACCAGAAGCACTGATTTCTGTAGCAATTGGTAATGTAATTACAAGTATATTTATGATACCATTAACAACTATTATTTTAGAGTCTAATAATGCATCAGCAAGTCCAATGGCTATAATTAAATCAAGTATGATTAATTGTATTAAAAAACCATTGATTATAGCTCCTATTTTAGGATTACTATGTTCTGTATTACAGATACATATTCCAGTAGTTATTTCTCATTCATTTGAACTTATTGGAAAAAGTACATCAGGAGTGTCACTATTCTCTTTAGGATTAATAATGGCAAGTTATAAAATTGTTTTATCAACTGAAGTTTATTTCAATATTTTTATGAAAAATATATTACAGCCAGTTTTAATGGCGGCATTACTTGTTTTATTCCATTTAAAAGGAATGATGGCAAAAGAGATATTACTTCTATGTGCAATGCCAACAGCTACAATTTCAACAATGTTTGGATTAAAATATGGAGTATCTGAAGTTGAAAGTTCAAGTTCTACAATATTAGGAACTATTTTTTCAATAATAACATTGAGTTTTATAATCTCATTTATACTTTAAATAAAAAAATCTCGGAAAATATTTTCCGAGATTTTTTAAATATTTAAATATTTATAGAAATTTTCAGGCCTTCCAACTTCTCCATGAGAAACATTAACACTTAATTTATTTAAACTAACAAGATATTTTAAATATTTATTTAAAGTAACGGTGCTAATATTTAAATGCTCTGATATTTTATTTGCATTCCACCATTTTTTTTTGTTATCACTTAAAAATGATTCTATTTTTTCAAGGGTATTTTTATTTATTCCTTTAGGTAATTCAAGTGACCCTTCTGTAGTAAAGTAAGTATCATATTCT
>NZ_CAMQYW010000096.1 GCF_947039425.1 uncultured Cetobacterium sp.
ACAACAGGAAGTTTCTTATTTTGGTGTATATACTTAATAAGATCATATGGAGCACTAAACTCTTTAGCTATATTAAAAAGTTCATCTTCAGTGGCACTAGCAACTTTTGCTATATCCTCATTCATAGCTCTCATATGTTTTACAGCTTCAATAACATCACCAGTACCAGGTTCTCCCTTAGTTCTTATCATACTAGCACCTTCACATATTCTTCTAAGAGCTTCACCTAAATTTTTAGCCCCACATACAAAGGGAGTTTGAAATTTACTTTTATTAATATGGTATCTATTATCAGCTGGGGATAAAACTTCACTTTCATCAATATAATCTACTTTTAATGCTTCTAAAATTTGAGCTTCAACAAAATGTCCAATTCTAACTTTAGCCATAACAGGAATAGAAACAGCATTTTGAATCTCTTTTATCATCTGTGGGTCAGAAGCTCTTGCAACACCACCATCTTTTCTAATATCAGCAGGCACTCTCTCAAGAGCCATAACAGCACAAGCTCCGGCTTTTTCAGCAATAATAGCTTCTTTAGCATTAGTAACATCCATAATAACTCCACCTTTTAGCATTTGAGCTAAATTTTTGTTAAGTTCATATCTACACATAATATCACTCCTTGAAATTAGTTTTTGTTGTTAGAGGTATTATAGAATAAAAAAAAAGTATAATCAAAGTGATTTAGACTATTGTAGTACTACAATTTTACTAAAAAAGTGATATAATAAAAAAGCTTGAAAAAACTTGTAAAATACCTTAGAATATATAAAGGTTTGATTTACAAAATAAAATTTTAAAAAGGAAGTGGCAATGTGGAAATATTTCATTTAATCTATACAGCAGGGGCAGAGGCATTTTTAGGGGTTGGAGTTTTTGTGGCAATCTCTCTTTTAATTATTGGTATTATTGATTACAAGTTTAATGGGATAATTATAAGGACACTGGAAAAGAATAAAAAAAATCAGATATATTTAGCAGCTTTTTTAGGATTAACTCCAGGGTGTGGAGGAGCTATTCTTGTTGTTCCCATGTACGCTTTAGGAAGAGTTAGTTTTGGAGCACTTGTTACAGCTTTTATAACAACTATGGGAGATGCAGCTTTTGTATTAATGGTTGGAGATATGAAGGCATATATTTATATACTTGTAATAAGTGGAGTAGTTGGAATAGTTTCAGGACTTATAATAGACAAGTTTGAAATTGGAAAAGATCTTGTGAAAAATAGAGAGAAAGTAAAGGAGCAACTTGGAGATGATATTTTAGTTGAAGAGAAACTTCATGCAGGACATAGACATATTGGCCATGATAAAGGGGATATTGTAGATCAAGTATTACATAGTAAAAATACAAATAGATTTGTTTATAAACTTACTCATAAGTGGTGGTATAAAATATTTTGGACTTTTACAATTATTTGTTTACCCTTAGCTTATGAACATATGTTTCATGGACATGGAGCCAATGGAGAGCATATTCATGGACATGGACATGAGATCTTTGAAATTTTTGGATTTTTAGGGTTTATTTCATGTATAATTTATACTTTCTTAAGTAGAAAAATAGTGAAAAGTAGTGATTTTGATAAGGTTGAAAATAAATTAAACTCTTTAAAAGAAACTATGATACACAGTGCAGAAGAGGTTGCCTTTTTAGTATCTTGGGTATTTGTGGCCTTTTTCCTATATCAACTTCTTTTAATTGGAATAGGTGGAACAGAATCTTTAAAAGCTTTTATTTCTCAAAGTGGTTTTATTGTTGTAATAATAGCAACTTTAATTGGTTTAATACCTGGATGTGGACCACAGATTCTTTTGGCAGCACTTTATATTCAAGGGGTAATACCTTTTTCAGCCTTAATGGCAAATGCTATTTGTAATGATGGAGATGCACTTTTTCCTTTAATTGCTCTAAATAAAAAGTCGGCTTTAATGGTTACAATATATAATGTTATCCCATCATTAATAGTTGGTGGAGTTTTATATTTTCTTGAAAATATATAGAAAAAAAGATGGAAAAATTTTCCATCTTTTTTTGTTTCTTACATATCTTCTAAAAATTCCTCTAAATCACAAAGAGATTTTAAAAGTTCCAAATGAGTTTCATTAGCTGTTGTTGTAACTCTATTTATTTTAATAAAATCTTTATCTGCTAAAATTTGAGTATTTTCATTAATTTCACTTAAGGAAAAATCTTTTAATTTTTCCTGAACATCTTTAGTTGTAAAAACTATCTTCTCATTTTTTAGCTCTTTACCATTTGCAGCACACCCTAAAATTACAATCTCTTTCTCTTCATAAACATCTCCAAGAGCTTCATAATCTAAAAGTGCTTTAAAAATTTCAAGTTGTAAATCTTTGTTCATTGAGACCATCTCCTATTTATTTTGTAAGAAAGTATTTTTCAAGCAGTGAGTCTAAAAGAGGGTTTACACCTAAGAACTTAATATAGTTGTCATACTCTTTTCTCTTTTCAAGGAGTTTTTCTTGAGAAGGGTTTGATATAATCCCCTTTATAAGAATATTCTTTGGAGTGTGTTCCATATCTATAAACTCCATAACCTTTGTATTAAATCCACAAAGCTCTAAAGATAGAGCTCTTAGAGCATCTGTAGCTAAAGAACTAAATCTCTCTTGTAAGATACCGTGGTTTCCAAAGGGAGAAAGTACACCTTTTAGCTCAGTTGTAGATGATTTGTTTATTTTTTGATTTATTTCAGATTGACAACATGGAACAGCTAAAATAGCCTTAGCCTTAAGCTCCATTCCCTTAAGTAGAGAGTAGTCAGTGGCGTTATTACAAGCGTGTAATGAGAAGATCATATCTACACTGTCAAACTCATTAAACTCTTTAATATCACCTTTTAAGAACTTTAAATTAGAAAAATTAAGATCTGTTGCAATTTCATTACAGTGATCAATAACATCTTCTTTTAAGTCAAGTCCAATAACTTTAATATCCATATTTTTAATATTAGTTAAATAGTGGTATAGAGCAAAAGTTAAGTATGATTTTCCACATCCAAAGTCAACTATTTTCATAGTGTTAGAAACAAGGTTTTTCTCTTGAAGCTCCTTTAAAGTATCCTCTATAAATTCTAAATATCTATTTATCTGTCTAAATTTATTAAACTTATCCTTAGTTACAACACCTTCAGGAGTCATAACGCCTAGTCTAATTAGAAAAGGTATAGGGTTTGAACTATCTAAAATATAGTTTTTCTTTTTATTGTGCGAAAGAGATACCTCTTTTTTCTCAGTTGTTTTTCCCTTAATAGAGAATCCTTTTTTATTTTGAAGGATTTGATACTCTTTAGTAGAAGTGATAATAATAACCTGTTTGAAACTATCTAAAATCTCTGTTAAAAGGAGAATAGCTTCTGGTATAGATAGATTAGTGTGATATGCTTTATTATC
Organism: uncultured Cetobacterium sp.; assembly: GCF_947039425.1. Lineage (GTDB taxonomy): Bacteria > Fusobacteriota > Fusobacteriia > Fusobacteriales > Fusobacteriaceae > Cetobacterium_A. Next base: position 3,420 of record NZ_CAMQYW010000096.1, read on the forward strand.
CTTAAATTGTTCAAATTGAACAACAACTTCACCTTTTATTTCAAGGGGTTTTAAATCAATTTTTTTATATGGGTATGAACCCTTTAAATTAGATATTATACTTTTAATGAAAGTTTTCTCTGTAAAACTTTTTTTAAATATATCTAAGATATCTTCTTTGGTATTTTTCATAAATTTCTCCTTTAAACTAAATATCTAATATTATACTATTTTGGAAAAAAATATTCAAAATAATTTTTGACAAAATTAGTAAATTATGTTATTTTAAAAGAAGAGATATAGGGGGTAGGGGTATAAAAGAAAATAATAAAAGGAGATATACAATGAAAAGAGAGTACCAAATTAAAAATCTACATTGTGGTGGATGTGCTTCTAAGATACAATTTGAACTTGATAAAGTTAAAGATATAAAAGAGGTCAATGTTGATTTTTATACTAAAAAGTTAAAATTCACCTTAGCTTCAAATGATATAGATGAGAAAGAGCTATTTATTCAGTTAAATAAAATAGCAGATAGAGTAGAGCCTGGAACTGTATTTGTATATGAGGAAAAAGAGGAAGAGAGTCACGAGCACCCTCATGAACATGATCACGGAAATATGTTTTCTTCTAAAATTCAAATAGTTTTATTAAGTGTTGGAATTACACTGTTTATTGTTGGGTTAACTTTAGGGAAAAGTCTTCAAAAGGATATTATACTAACTGTAGCTTATGTTCTTTCTGGACATGATATACTTTTAAAGGCTTTAAAAAATATAAAAAGAGGAAAGTTTTTAGATGAGAACTTCCTTATGAGTATAGCTACTATTGGAGCTTTAGGGCTTAAGGATTTTGGAGAAGCTGCTGGTGTTATGATATTTTATAAAATAGGTGAGTATTTCCAAGATAGAGCTGTAAAAAACTCTAAAAAATCAATAGAGAAATTAATGAGCATAAAACCAGACTTTGCTAACTTAAAAGATGCAAATGGAAATACAGCAAAAGTAAATCCAAATGTTGTAAAAATTGGAGATGTAATAGTTGTAAAAGTTGGAGAGAAGATACCTCTTGATGGAAAGATTATAGCAGGAAGCACAACTATAGATAAGGCTGCACTAACAGGTGAATCTATACCAGTTCTTGCTGATGTTGACACTGAGGTTTTAAGTGGATCAATAAATTTAAGTGGATTAATAGAGGTTAAAGTTGAAAAAACTTACTCAAACTCAACAGTTAGTAGAATAATAGAGATGGTTGAAAGTGCTGGAAGTAAAAAGGCTGAGGCAGAGAAATTTATAACAAAGTTTGCTAGATACTATACACCAATAGTTGTTCTTTTAGCTCTTGTAATAGCTTTTGTCTTTCCACTTGTAATAGCTGGAGGATTTAAGTTATGGTTTAGTAGAGCCTTAATTTTCTTAGTTATATCTTGTCCTTGTGCACTTGTTTTATCTGTACCTTTAACATTCTTTAGTTCAATAGGAAAGGCTTCTAAAAGTGGTATTTTAATTAAAGGTGGAAACTATTTAGAGAGATTAAAGCATATTGATACTGTTGTATTTGATAAAACAGGAACTTTAACAGAGGGTAAGTTTAGTGTTACAAATATTGAAACTTTTGAAGTGGATGAGAAAACTTTAATGATGTATGCTAAAGCTGGAGAGTGCTACTCAAATCACCCAATAGGAAAGGCTATTTTAAACTATGGTGATATTGTAGTTAATGAGTGGGAGATACAAGGTCACACAGAAAAAGCTGGTTATGGAGTAAATACACTTTATAATAATGAACATGTACTAGTTGGAAATAAAAAATATATGATAGATAATAAAATAGAGGTTCCAAGTGACGAAAGTACTTATGGAACTGTTGTATATGTTGCTGTGGAAGGAAAACTAATTGGTAGAATATATGTAAATGATATTATAAAAGAGAGTTCACAAAAGACTATAGAGATTTTAAATAGTATGGGAATAGCAACATATATGTTAACTGGTGACAATGAGGGAACTGGTAGAAAAATAGGTGAGATATTAGGAGTAGACAGTGATAAAATATGCACAGGTTTACTTCCAGAGGATAAGGTTAAAAAGCTTGAAGAGATAAAAGCTAAAAGTAGCAAGGGTGTAATATTTGTGGGAGATGGAATAAATGATGCTCCAGTTCTTGCAATTGCTGATGTTGGAATCTCTATGGGTAAAATAGGAAGTGACATAGCAATAGAGAGCTCTGATGTTGTTCTTATGAATGATGATCCTGCTAAAGTAATAGAGGCCTTAAAGCTTGGAAAAGAAAATGGAAAAGTTGTTATGGAAAATGTTACTTTTGCTCTTGGAGTAAAGGTTGTTGTAATGGTTTTAGGAATTTTAGGAGTGGCAAATTTATGGCTTGCTATATTTGCTGATGTGGGAGTTTCTGTTCTTGCAGTATTAAATGCTTCTAAGATTTTAAAGGAAAAAAAATAAAAAAATCAAATTAAATTTATACGAGGTTTGCGTTACTAAAAAACAAATTTGTGTACAAGAATATCTCTTTTTGAGGATAAAAGAGATATTTTTTGTTGTTTTTTGAGAAAAAATATGATTGTTACTTTGAAGTACGTTATTAACTTTTTATAAATTATAGAGTATTCTAAAGAATATACTAAAAAATAATATTTTTTAGTAAAAGGGTGTGTAGTTATGAATAATTATAATTTAGGAAATACAATAAGTTTACTTATTGGAAAAAGAAAATGGGCTATTTTAGCTATTTGGGAACTAAAAAATGGACCTAAAAGATTTAGAGATTTAAAAGAGAAGGCTAATGGTTGTAGTGAAAAGGTTCTAAATGAAACATTAAAAGAATTAGTTCAAATGGGACTTGTAAAGAAAACAGTGTACGATGTATATCCGAGACACACAGAGTATGTATTGACGTATTTAGGAAATGCTGTTGTTCCAGTTATTTTAGAGATGATAACTTTT
>NZ_CAMQYW010000097.1 GCF_947039425.1 uncultured Cetobacterium sp.
TCTGTTCACCATATAATACAATCTCATTAACTATAGAAAGAATATAAGAAGCTATTTCAAGTTTTTCTAGGTCATTTTTTATATCATAAAAATATTCTATTGAATCTATTGATGATAAAATCAAACTATTATTCTTCTTATAAAAAGTAAATTCTGAAAGTGTTAGTAAATCTGCTGAACTTTGATTTCTTTTTTTACTTTTTCTAATTCCTTTTATAAATAATTCTAGTTTCCCATACTCTTCAGAAAAAATAGTTATATATCTATCTGCTTCACCAAAATCATTTTTCTTTATAACTATTCCTTTAGTTTTTAAAAAATTCATTTTTATAGTCCCTCTCTAACAAGTCCACTATTAACTTTAATATCCTCTAATCTTAAAGATGATATTTTTATAGTTCCATCATAAATATCTAACTTAACTGGTAATAGAAAATTATTAACATTTTTAAATTTAACTATCTTTATTAAATAACCACCTTTAAGTTTTAACTCTTTTATTTTTTTTAAATCTTTATCTTTTAATTCATTTAAAATTGTTAAAAAATTATTAAATTCATCTTTTCCACTCTCTTCATTTACCTCATTAAATAATGGAATATATACCAATCTTTTATTATTTTCATATTGATAAATTTCACCTTTATTTATCTTAGGTAAAATCACTTCTTTTCTTAAGTAATCTGAAGCAATATATTTTATTGTATACTCTTTATAAATGTTATCTCCATTTAAATTTGTATTTTCTTTAACTTTTGCATACAGATCTTTAATATTCCTAACTTTATTTACTTGTCCAAAACATCCTACAGTTAATAGTAAAAATAAAATAATTTTTTTTATCATTTAAATATCCACCTCAGTTAAGACAATAACTTCATTCATATTTGTTATATCAAATGGTATTTTAACAATATATTCAACTCTATCTTCATATTTTTTTCTTATTTCGGTTACATCACCTATATATACTCCTTTTGGATATATATCGCTAATTCCTGAAGTATAAATTTTATCTCCAATATTCAAGTGAGCTTCATGAAAAGATACTGGTTCAAATATAAGTTCATCACTTCTATTTCCTTTTATTATTCCCAATACATCTCCACTAGATCTTGCACTTACTATTGAATCTTGAAAAGTGATCATCTCCACTGTTGAATAATCTTTTTCAACATGATCAACTCGACCTATTAATTCATCTCCATAAAGAATAGGCATATTTTTTTTAATTTTATCACGACTTCCTAAATTTATAGCAAAACTTTCAAATAATTCTCTAGTTTGCTGAAAACTAATCTTTCCAACTTTAAAAGAATATTTAAATTCACCTTTCATACTAAGAAGTTTTCTAAGTCTTATATTTTCATCTAATAATTTTTCATTTTTTTCTTCTACTAAACTTTTTTCTAAAATATCTTTTTTTAATTTAGTATTTTCACTTACCAAATCTTTGTAATTTAAAACAGTTTCTGTGCTTTCTTTAGCTTTTTTTCCAAAAAAATATATTTTTGATTGTAATGGATATAGTACATTATTTATTTCAGATATACTATACATAAATACATCCTTTGCAAAAAATATTACAACTATAATTCCTATTAATATATAAATTATATTAAAAACTTTTTTCTTATTTTTACCAATTCTCATTTTTATCCTTTTATTATTTCTACTAATATTTTAGCTAATTTTACTAGATCGCTAATCTCTATATACTCTTCTAATGTGTGTACTTTAGTCATTCCTACAGCTAAATTAACAGCTGGAATTCCTTTGTTATTATATATATTTGTATCACTTCCACCACCTGATGAAACTGTTTCAGAAGTTATTCCTGCTCTTTCACATGCCTCTTTTACAATTGTAATAACCTCTTCATTATCATCTAAAACAAATCCTGGATACTCTACATTTACTTCATTTTCAAATTTAGCACCAAACTCTTCTGCAACATTGCTAAATATATCAAAAGTTTCTTTTAATAAATTTTCTAATTTTTCATTTGATAAGCTTCTAGCTTCATATTGTAATTCAACAGTTGGCATTACAATATTAGTAGCTTGACCTCCACTTACAACTCCTATATTTGATGTTGTTTCACTGTCAACTCTTCCTAATTTTATTTTTGTTATTGCATGAGCTGCTACTGTTAAAGCATTTATTCCATTTTCTGGAGATATTCCTGCATGAGCTGGTTTCCCTATAACCTTTAATACTCCTCTTGCTGCTGATGGAGCTTTAGTTATTATTTTTCCAGGTTTTCCACTTGAATCTAGTATGAATCCAAAATCAATATTATATTTTTCAACTTCAAAAGCTTTAGCTCCTAAAAGTCCAATCTCTTCAGCCATTGAAAATACTACAACAATTTCTGGATGATCTAAATTTTTCTCTTTTATTACTCTTAACATCTCTATAATCGCAGCTATTCCACCTTTGTCATCACCACCTAATATTGATGTCCCATCACTTTTTATAATTCCATTTTCTATTATAGGAGTTATTTTTTCACAGGGTACAACAGTATCCATGTGAGCACTAAATAGATATTTTTTTCTGCCTTGTGATTTTAATATACCAATTATATTTCCGCAGTTTCCACCATTTTTTATACCAGCATTATCCTCTTCTACTTCAAGTCCTAGTTCTTTTAATATTTCTATTAAATAGTCACCCATTTTCCTCTCATTTTTCGAAGGTGATGGAATTTTCACCATATCTAAAAAGTTTTCCACTATTCTGTTCTCATTTACCATTTGACCCTCCTAAAATATATCTATTTATAAATATTTCTTTAATAGATTATATTACATTGTTTTTCCTTTGTAAAGGGTTAATACCAATTAAAACTTATAAAAAATGGTTATTTTTTGAACTATATCCACTTTTTTTTACTAAATGATAAAGACTTATTTTATCTTATTCATAATTGTAATGTTATTTTTTGTTTTTTATTTTTAAAAAAAACTTTTCAATATTTTTAACTTCATTTCCTCCATATATCTCTTTATTAACTACAATTACTGGTGCTAATCCACAAGCTCCTACGCATCTAATAATATCCAGAGAAAATAATTCATCTTTTGTTTTTTCACCAATTTCTATTCCTAAATATTTTTTTACATTTTTTAAAACTTCTCTTGCACCTTTTTTACAACAAGTCTCTCCCAGACAAACTCCTATATGATATTTCCCCTTTAAAGTTTTTGTAAAAATCCCATTAAACTCTACAATTTCATTTATTTTTTTTGATGAGCACATAGTTTCTTTTATAATAATATTTTTTACATCTTCAGATATATATCCGAAAATCTCTTGTCCCTTATAAAGAGAAGCTATCATCTCTCCATTTGTCCCTTTTATCTCTTTTATATATTTTTTTAATTCATCTATTTTTTCTTCATAAATATCTTTTTCCAATATATTCAATATATTTCTCCTTTAGAAATAAAAAAAGGGCTATATAGCCCCTTTTATCTATTTTGTTGCTGCTTTATATGCATTTTTTGAACCAAATACAGTTTCAATTTTTGATTTATAGTAAGATTTCATCTCTTCTTTAGCCACACCTAAATATTTTCTAGGGTCAAACTCTCCTGGCTTTTCAGTAAATACTTTTCTTACTCCTGCTGTAAAGGCTAATCTTCCATCAGTATCTACATTTATCTTAGCAACACCTGATTTAGCTGCTCCATTTAATTCAGAATCTGGAATTCCAATAGCATCTTTTAATTGTCCACCATTTTCTTTTATCATTTCAACATATTTTTGAGGTACAGCTGATGATCCATGTAAAACAATTGGGAATCCTGGAAGTCTTCTTTCAATTTCAGCTAATATATTTAACTCTAATTTAGGATTAGTTCCTGGTTTAAATTTATGTGCTCCATGAGAAGTTCCAATTGCAATTGCTAATGAATCTACCCCAGTTTTTGATACAAATTCTTCTACTTCTTCTGGATTTGTATAAATGTGGTGATCTGCAACTACATCATCCTCTACTCCAGCTAAAACTCCTAATTCTGCTTCAACAGTAACATCAAATTGTTTAGCATATTCTACAACCTGTTTAGTTATCTCTATATTCTCTTCAAAAGAGTAATGTGATCCATCTATCATTACAGATGAAAAACCTGCATCAATACAAGTTTTAACAGCATCTAAGCTAGGTCCATGATCTAAGTGAAGGGCAACAGGAATATCTGATCCCATAGCTCTTGCAGTATCAACTGCACCTTTAGCAAGTAATGGAGTTACTTCTTTCCCCATATACTTTAAAGCTCCAGTTGAACATTGTAAAATTACTGGTGATCCCATTTCAGCACAAGCCTCTATTATTGCTTGCATTTGCTCCATATTATTGAAGTTAAATGCTGGTACTGCATAATGCTCTTTGTTTGCTTTTTCAAACATTTCCTTTGTATTCGACAATCCTAAATCTTTGTAATTATATGCCATGATCTTCCTCCTAATATTTGTTTTATTATATCTATACTATAACAAAATTTTTAATTAAAATCAATTTTTGAAAATATTAGTTTTTTATCTTTATTTGCCTTAAAATATATCTAAAAAACCATTTTATTTTTCTTTTGCTTTTAAATATTTTAAAAACTTCTGGAATTAATTCAATAACATCTTCTATAATTTCTTGATATGAAGATAATTTTTTAGGGAGTATTTTTTTAGTATTTATAAGCCAAGAAAGAATTATTAAGTTTATTATTCTTAAAAAATTTGTAGCAAAGTTTATTATTCCACCTTTTGTTACATAGATATTAAAAATTTTAAAAAAAACTTCTCCCTCTTGATTATAATATATTTGAGCGATAAATGTAGTTATATAAATAAATATTAAAAATTTTAACTTTTTTACATTTTCCCAAATGTTCTTATTAATTATGAGATTTAATATAATTCCCACGACTAATAATACTGTTAAAATTCTCATATCCTTTATAAAAAGATTTAATAAAAAAAGAATTACAATACTACTTTTTAACAACTTTCATTCCACCCATATAAGGTATTAATACCTCTGGTATTATAAATGATCCATCCTCTTGTTGGTAGTTTTCCATTATTGCAACTAAAGTTCTTCCAACTGCAAGTCCTGATCCATTTAATGTATGACAGAATTCACTTTTAGAGTTTCCTTCTGGTCTATATTTAAGTCCCATTCTTCTTGATTGGAAATCTGTACAGTTAGAACAAGATGAAATCTCTCTAAATTTGTTTTGCCCTGGAACCCATACTTCTAAGTCATAAGTTTTTGCAGCTCCAAATCCAATATCTCCTGAACAAAGTTGAATTACACGATATGGTAAATTTAATTTTTGTAAAATAGTTTCTGCATTAACTACCATTTTTTCTAACTCGTCATAAGATGTTTCTGGAGTTGCTAATTTTACCATTTCAACTTTATTAAATTGATGTAATCTTATTAATCCTTTCATATCTCTACCATATGACCCTGCTTCTCTTCTAAAACAAGGTGAATAAGCTGTATAATATTTAGGTAAATCACTTTCATTTAAAATCTCTTGTCTATGTAAGTTAGTTAATGTTATTTCTGAAGTTGAAATTAAGAACATGTCATCTGTTGTTTTATACATATCATCTTCAAATTTAGGAAGTTGTCCTGTTCCTTCGCAAATTTCTCTTTTTACTATAAATGGAGTTAAGTGCTCAGTATATCCATGCTCTGTTGTATGTGTATCTAACATAAAACTAATTAGAGCTCTCTCTAATCTAGCTCCTGCTCCTCTATACACTACAAATCTAGATCCTCCTAATTTTGATCCTCTTTCAAAATCAAGAATTTCTAAATCTTCCCCTATTTCCCAGTGCTCTTTTGGTTTAAATGTAAATTCTTTTGGAGTTCCCCATCTTCTGATCTCTACATTATCATCTTCTGTTTTTCCAATTGGAGTACTTGAATGATATGCATTTGGCATTGTCATTTGGAAATATGTTACTTTTTCCTCTACCTCTGCTAATTTAACATCTAATTCTTTTATTTGAGCTGAAACTTTTCCCATTTCTGCTATTATTTCAGAAGCATCTTCTCCTGCTTTTTTTCTTTTAGCAACTTCAGCAGATTCTACATTTCTTTTATTTTTTAAAAGTTCTACTTCTGTTAGTATTTCTCTTCTCTCTGCATCAAGTTTTACAAACTCTTGAAGATCAATATTACTTCCTCTATTTACTAACATCTCTTGTAACGTTTCAATATTTTCACGAATAAATCTTAAGTCTAGCATATTTTTTCTCCTTCATACTTAATTTATATATTTTTTATATTATACCCTCTTTTTCCTATTTTAAGATCGGAAGAGCACACGTCTGAACTCCAGT
>NZ_CAMQYW010000098.1 GCF_947039425.1 uncultured Cetobacterium sp.
TCGTTTTCTACATTTTTTTCCAAAAACATCTTTAACTCATTAAAAAACTCATCTTCACTATGTGGAAGAAGTTTTATCCCTAAGTTATTTAATCTCTCTATAGTCTTAGTTTTTAAAACATTTGAATTACAAATAGCAAACAAATTTTCTTTCTTGTTTGTTCCCTCTAAAAGAAATTCTAACATATCTATAAAATCTAAGTCATTTAAATCTAATCCCAATATAAAAGTAGGATTATTATTAATCTCATTTTTAATCTCTTTAAAATAATTTTTATAAAAATCCAATACCTTAAGCTTTCTAAAATCTTGAATTGACACACAAATTTTATCATATTTTGCAATATCACCTAAAATTTTATAATGTCTAATTTTATCCTCTTGTTTTTGAGGAAAACTGCTGTCTGTAGCTAATACTTTTAATAATTTATTAGAATTTATTTCATCTAAAACTAAGTCATAGTTTGTAGAAAAAATCGCATTTATTTTTTCATCATTTGAAAATATATTAGTAATTTCATTTATCTCTTTACTTGCTTCATATAAATTCTTGATTTTTTTCAATAAAGAACTTCTACTGCTAACTACACCATCAAGATAAACCTGACTTACTTGAAATAAAGAGTTATCATCTCTTATATATCCCTTTATATTTTCTTTCATATCCTTCATTAACAATTTTGCAAGTTCCATTCTCGTGGGATATCCTATTTTTTTCACTAAAAAATCCCCTAAAAATAAATTAAATTTATCTGTTTCATTAAATTTATTGAAAAAACTCATATTAACACCTCTCTTTCTATAAAAAATCATACTTTTTCAATATAAGTATATATTAAATTTAACTATTTAACAAGTAAATATTCATAATTTATAAAAAAAAGTGCCCCTTATAAGGACACTTTTAAAATCTATTTTACAATGTATGAACTTGCTATAACTTTTCCATCTTCTGTATATAAAACTGCTCCTTGACCAGGTGTAACTGCTCTTATTCTATCTTGAATAAAATCAATCTCAATCATATCCTCACCTATTACATTTACTCTACATAAATGTAACTTATCTCTTGAACGAGCCTTAGCATAACACTCCATACCATCTAATTCATCTATTTTATCAACTAATAATAAATTTAATTGTGTGGCAACTAATGTATCTCTCATTAAGTCGTCATTATCTCCAACAACAACAGTATTATTTTTTTTATCTAATTTTACAACATATAATGGGTTTGCAGATGAAATTCCCAATCCTTTTCTTTGCCCAATTGTATAAAATGCCAGTCCATTATGTTTTCCTAAAACTTTTCCATTTAGATCAACAATTTTTCCAGGTCTTTCTATTTTTCCATTTGTTTTTTCAATTAAAAACTCTTTTAATTTTCCATCTTCAACAAAACATATCTCTTGAGAGTCTTTTTTAGCATAAACTCTAACTCCAAGATCCTTTGCAAGTTCTCTAACTAAAGGTTTTTCCATTTTTCCAATTGGAAACTCTATATATTTTAAATTTTCTTTTTTTATTTGAGATAAGAAATAAACTTGATCTTTATTCATATCATCACCAATAGCTAATGTTCCATCAATAATATTGGCATAATGTCCAGTAGCTAAAGTTTCAGCTCCTAATTCTAGAGCAAAATCAATAAGTTTTCCAAACTTTACATGTCTGTTGCAAACCATACATGGATTTGGTGTTTTTCCATTTTTGTACTCATTTACAAAATAATCAATAACATCCTCTTTAAACTCTTTTGTTACATCTAATAAGTAATGCTTTATTCCTAAATCATCACATATTCTCTTTGCATCTTTATCTTCTTCACCACAAGTTTTCATTGTAACTCCAAATATAGTATACCCTTGTTTCTTTAATAAATAAGCTACTGTTGATGAATCTACTCCACCACTCATAGCTACTGCTATGACTTTTTTTTCATTTTCTTTATTAAACTCTAAGTTCATAAATACCATCCTTAATAAATTATTAATCTATTACTATTTGTAGAAGGCAAATATAATAGTTGAAATTCCAAATATTAAAATTACTAATCCTGAAAGTTTACTTAATTTTAATAGCATTTCCATTGTTACTCTTCTCTTAAAATGATATATTAAAAATATTGTACAAAACCAAGAAGTTGATCCACCTAGTCCTATCCCTAATCCTAACTCTATAATTGTTGTTTCTGATGTTGAACTTGTAAGCACACCTAATAATGTGTAAATACCAGCAATTACAATTAAAGATGAAATGTTAAATATTGATAATAAAAACGTTTCAAAATAATCTTGTATCAAAGTCATACTATCATCCTCAAGCTCTTTCACTTTAGGTTTACCAAAAAACTTTTTACTACCTACTATTATTAAAAATACACTTATTAAAATTTTCAATGGGGTTTCATATTTTAATATTTGATCCTCTATCTTAGTTATAAATAAAAAAGATATTATACCGTATATCACATCAACTGTTACCATCCCTATTGCTGATGTATAGGCCTTTTTTTCTCCTTCAATTAATGCTTTTTCCATACAGTAAATTCCTACTGGACCAAAAGGTAAAGATAAAACTAATCCTGTTATAATTCCTTCAAAAAAAATCATAATTCATTTCTCCTTAAAAGTGTATTTCTACTAAATTTTCACTACTCTTTTTAAGTTTAACATACTCTTTTTAAAAGATAAAGAACTTTTATCAATTCAATCTCTCTTTAAAGTGCGTTAATCTCTTTTAATTTAGATTTAACAATTTGGAAAAAGAACGTTCTGTCTTTTTCATTATCTCTAATGTCTAAATTATCTATATTTATAGTTAAAACATTTGAATTATTATACTTACTAAAAAATAAAGAATACTCTTCATTTAAAGAGTTCCAATACTCTTTATTTACATCTAATTCAAAACTTCTTCCTCTACTTATTATTTTCTTAATAGCATTTTCAACACTAATTTCCAAATAAATTATTAAGGTTGGAGTTTTTCTAGCAGATATTAACTTCTTCCAAAATTCATCATATAACTTAAATTCATCCTCTGTCATAAACTTATTTTTACAATGCATTTTAGCAAAAAGATAATCACCATAAATACTTCTATCCATCACACATTTTGAAAAGTTTTTTGCTTCCTCTATCACATCTATTCTTTTATTTAAAAAATACATTTGACTTAAGAAAGAGTATCTTTCTTTTTCATCATAAAATTTATCTAAAAAAGGATTATCTATATAAGGCTCTTGAAAAAATTCAATATCTAACTCTTTAGCTAGCAATTCACCCAAGGTAGTTTTCCCTGCTCCTACTACTCCCTCTATACAAATTACGTTTTCCATCTATCCTAATACTCCATTTTGAAGGTAAGTTTTTAAGTTACTTGTAAGCATGTTTATTGCAACTTCATTTTCTCCACCTCTTGGAATTATTACATCAGCATATCTTTTACTTGGCTCACAAAACTCTAAATACATTGGTTTTACTGTGTTTAAGTATTGATTTTTCACTGAATCAAAACTTCTTCCTCTCTCTTTCATATCTCTTTCTATTCTTCTTAAAATCATTTCATCTGCATCTGTATCTACAAATATTTTCACATCAAATAACTCTCTAATTTCAGGAATAGCAAATAATAATATTCCTTCTACTATTATAATTTTTGATGGTTCAATTTTCACACACTCCTCTTTTCTTGAGTGTGTAGTAAAATCATATACAGGTCTTTCTATTGCTTTTCCAGCAATTAAAGCTTTCAAGTGCTCTTTTAATAAATCAAACTCAATTGAATTTGGGTGGTCGAAATTTACAGCTGCTTTTTCTTCTAGAGTTAAATTTGTTAATTCTTTATAATAAGCATCTTGCTCTACTAGTACTGCATCCTCTGATTTGAAAGCGTTTACTAAATTGTGAGATATCGTTGTTTTTCCACTTCCACTTCCTCCAGCTACTCCGATCAATATGCAATTTTTCATTCTATTTATCCTCCTTAAAATACACTAATAATAATATTTTTTATATAACTTCTATTATTATAACATATAATATATATAAAAATAAAATATAATATTGTATAGACTATATTTTTCTTTTACTGTATAATTTAAGAAATACTTGTTTTTAAAGGAGAAAATTTGTCATGACTGTTAAAGAAAAAGAAATTGAGATTCAAATGAAAAAATCTCTTGATAAAATTCCCTTTGAAATAAAAAAGATTAAATTTATTCTTTCAACAGTGAAAACAATAAAAAGAATAAAAAAATTATTTAAATTCTAGGAGGAACAATGACTGAAGAGATATTAAAAAAAATAGAGAGAATTAATGCTGAATTTGAAAAGAAAGAGTTTTTTATAAAAGAGGACTTAATTGAACTTTTTACAGAAAGAGAAGATTTAAGAGAAAAATTAGATGAGATTAAGTTTAAAAAAATCGAATTTTTCAACATTGAAGAGGAAAACTGTATCGGTTTCACTTTAGAAGATGTTCAAATTAATTTCTTTGTTGAATTTGGTGAAGATGAAGAGGGAGAATGGTACGAAGCTACTGCTGAAATCATGTTTTTCTAATAATGACTAAGAAAAAGTGGAGAAATTTAATTCTCCACTTTTTTAGTTTCTAGCTTCTGCTACTGCTTTTATAAACTCCTCTTCAGTTATTCCATATCTATTTAACTTAGAAATAAACTGTTTTCCATTAGAATATCCTATTCCTAAAATATCTCCAACCTTAGCTCTTAAATCTTTTGATTCATCAGAACCAATTAAGTTATAATCTACCATTAGATCCACAGTAAATCTCTCATTTACAGCATCTTCTGTTTCGCACTTAGCTTTTTCTAAAGCTTTTATTATTGTTTCTGGAGTAGCATTTTCTATTCCTACATCTCCATCCTTAGTTCCATCTTTTCTACTTATATATGCTTGTTTCACATTTGGAAAATATTTTTGAATATATTTTCTTAATTCATCTCCTACAAAATCAGGATCTGTTAGAATAATTAATCCTTTTTTTTCATAAGCAATTCTTAATTTTTCTATATTTCCTTTTTTTCTAATTGCGAATCCATTTGTTTGAATTATTTCAGCATCTACTGCTGCCTTTACTGCAGAGATATCATCTCTTCCCTCAACTACAATAACTTCTTTAATTATTTTTTTCATAATTTACCCTCTCATATTAACATCAATTTAAATATTATATCATTTTTCTCTTTTAATTCCTAATTTTTTTATATTAATATTATAGGACTTATTTCTTGCTGTTGTTTTAATTTTTTGTATTGACAGGTGCTTTTTTATATGATAGAATGTTCCAAATACAAATATTTCCTATTCGTATATGATACAAATATGGTGTATCGTTTCTACAACTAACCGTAAATTAGTTTCTATGAAAATAAAAAGGCTCATTCGCCTTCTATTTTTTGTACCTATAGATTTTGAATGGTCTTTTTTTTATTATATTTTGGAGGTTTTTATGAAAAAAAATAGTATAGTTATCTTAGACTTTGGTTCTCAATACAACCAATTGATCGCAAGAAGAGTTAGAGAAATGGGTGTTTATGCTGAAGTTGTTCCTTACTTCGAACCCCTTGAAGATATTTTAGCTAGAGAGCCTAAAGGAATCATCCTTTCTGGTGGACCTGCATCTGTTTATTTAGATGGATCTCCTACAATTGATAAAGCTATCTACGAACAAGGAATTCCTGTTCTTGGAATATGTTATGGTATGCAACTTACATCAAAACTTTTAGGTGGAGATGTTGAAGGTGCTGACAAACAAGAGTTTGGTAAAGCTGAATTAATCATTGATGATTTAAACAGTCCTTTATTTAAAGATATTCCTAACTTAAACCAAGTTTGGATGAGTCATGGTGACCATGTTACTACTCTTCCTCAAGGATTTAAACAAATAGCACATACTGATTCTTGTATTGCTGCTATATCAAATGAAGAAAAAAATATTTACTGTATTCAATATCATGCTGAGGTTACTCACTCTGAATATGGTAAAAAAATGTTTGAAAACTTCGTATTTGAAGTTGCTAAATGTGAAAAAAACTGGTCTATGGGTAATTACATAGAACAAACAGTTAAATCAATAAAAGAAACTGTTGGAAATAAAAGAGTTCTTTTAGGATTATCTGGAGGAGTTGACTCTTCTGTTGCTGCTGCTTTAATACATAAAGCTATTGGAGATCAATTAATCTGTATCTTTGTTGATACTGGTCTTTTAAGAAAAAATGAAGGTAAAAACGTAATGGATGTATATGGAGAAAACTTCCATATGAACATTAAAT
>NZ_CAMQYW010000099.1 GCF_947039425.1 uncultured Cetobacterium sp.
ATAGATTTATCAGATGGAATTTCAAACATTAATTCAGTCATAATATTCTCAATGATAGATCTTAATCCTCTAGCTCCAATTTTTCTTTCTAGAGCTAAGTGAGCTATTTTTTGAAGTGCATTTTCATCAAACTCAAGATCAACATTTTCCATTTCAAAGAATTTTTTATATTGTTTAACAATAGAGTTTTTAGGTTTTGATAGAATCATCATTAGTGCATTTTCATCAAGAGGAGTAAGTGTAGTTATAATAGGTAATCTTCCAACTAATTCTGGAATTATTCCTTGTCTAACTAAATCCTCAGGTAAAACTTTTCCTAATAATTCAATTTCATTTGAAACCTCTTTAGAAGATTGAGTAGATCCAAATCCTAAAACTTTTTTATTAGTTCTAGATTTTATAATTTTCTCCATACCTTCAAAAGCTCCACCAACAATAAATAGAATATTTGTAGTATCAATTTCTATTAGCTCTTGATTTGGATGTTTTCTTCCACCTTGTGGAGGAACTTGTGCTTTTGTACCTTCAATAATTTTTAAAAGAGCTTGTTGAACTCCTTCACCAGAAACATCTCTAGTAATAGATGTATTTTCAGATTTTCTAGCAATTTTATCTATTTCATCAATGTAGATAATTCCTTTTTCAGCGGCTTGAACATCATAGTTAGCAGCTTGTAAAAGTCTAACTAAAACATTTTCAACGTCGTCACCAACATATCCAGCTTCTGTAAGAGTAGTAGCATCAGCAATAGCAAAAGGAACATGTAATGTTCTAGCTAAAGTTTGAGCAAGTAATGTTTTTCCAGAACCAGTAGGTCCAATAAGAAGAACATTTGATTTTTGAAGCTCTACATCTTGATTTCCTAAATCTCTATGCATAATTCTTTTATAATGATTATATACTGAAACCGCTAAAACTTTTTTACTGTTTTCTTGTCCAATAACATAATCATCTAATTTATCCTTAATTTCTTTTGG
Organism: uncultured Cetobacterium sp.; assembly: GCF_947039425.1. Taxonomy (GTDB): domain Bacteria; phylum Fusobacteriota; class Fusobacteriia; order Fusobacteriales; family Fusobacteriaceae; genus Cetobacterium_A. The sequence goes on from NZ_CAMQYW010000099.1 coordinate 978, forward strand.
TATTGGTAACTGTATATCTTTAAGTGAATGGTTAGGAGTATTTTCATTAGTTTTTTCTCCATTGTAAACATCAGTTTCATACCCAAGCATATCAAAACAAGTTTCAATACACTCATCACATATAAAAGCACCATTTATACCAGAGAAAAGCTTTGAAACTTCGTCCTGTCCTCTTCCACAAAAAGAGCAATTCTCTTTTTTACTCATGATTTATCCTCCTATTTTACAAATACATGGTCAATTAGACCAAATTCTTTAGCTTCTTCAGCACTCATAAAATTATCTCTTTCTGTTGCATTTATAATTTCTTCAACTGATTTTCCTGTATTTTTACTTAAAATTTTAGATGTCATCTCTTTCATTCTTAAAATCTCTCTAGCTTGGATTTCAATGTCAGTTGCTTGACCTCTAGCACCTCCAAGAGGTTGATGAATCATAATTCTTGAATTTTCAAGAGCAAATCTTTTTCCAGGTTGTCCTGAAGCTAAAAGCATGGCTCCCATACTAGCAGCTTGACCAATACAAACTGTTTGAACATCAGGTTTTATATAGTTCATTGTATCGTATATAGCCATTCCAGAAGTAATAACACCTCCAGGGCTGTTAATATACATAATAATATCTTTATTAGGATCTTCAGCTTCTAAGAATAATAATTGAGCAACAATAGCATTAGCTATTTGATCATTAATTTCGCTACCTAAAAATATAATTCTATCCTTAAGAAGTCTAGAGTATATATCATAGGCTCTTTCACCTTTTCCTGTATTTTCAATAACTGTTGGATTATACATATTTTCATTACCTCCTTAAAAACTTAAAGTTAAATACTAAAAATATTTTGGTATTTAACTCTAATTTTTTAAAATAATTATTGAGTAGGGTTTCCCCTACTCAATAGAATAAAATTATTTAGCGTTGTTTACAATGATTTCAACAGCTTTTTGAGATAAAAGCTCATTCATTAAACTTCCGTTAAAGTCATTTAAGTTGTTATTTTTAGTTAATTCAGCTTCTAATTGCTCTTTGTTCATTCCGTACATTTTAGCAATTTCTTCTGTTCTTGAAGATAATTCTTCAGCAGAAACTTCAAGATTCTCAGCTTTAGCTATTGCTTCTAAAACAAGGTCAACTTGAACTTTGTTTTGAGCCATTGGAGCGATTTGAGAGAAAGCTTGTTCTTTAGTCATACCAGTCATTTTTAAGTATTGATCCATATCCATTCCTTGAGCAGCTAATTGTTGGTTCATTTCAGCCATTCTGTTTTCAACTTCTCTTACTACCATTGACTTAGGTACATCAGCTTTAGATTCAGAAACTAATTTTTGGATTAATTTTCCAACAAAGTTGTTTTGAACTCTAGCTTCTTCTTTAGCTTTGATCTCTTCAGTTTTTTTAGTTTTTAAATCTTCAACAGATTCAAAACCAGCTTCTTTAGCAAACTCATCATTTAATTCAGGTTGAACTAAAGTTTTGATAGCATTGATTTTTACTTTAAATACAGCAGGCTTACCAGCTAAAGTAGCAGCATGGTACTCAGCAGGGAAATTAACAGTAATTTCTCCCTCTTGTCCTACAGTATATCCAACTAATTGATCTTCAAAATTGTCAATAAACATTTTTGAACCAAGTTTTAATTGGTGAGAATCAGCTTTTCCACCTTCAAATGGAACACCGTCGATTGATCCTTCAAAAGCAAGGTCTACAGTATCTCCCATAACAGCTTTGTGCCCTTCAGCAGCATCAACTAAGTTAGACTTAGTAGCCATCATATTTTCGATTTCTTTGTTTAAAAGATCTTCTGACATTTCAAAAGTTTCTTTTTCAACTTCTAATCCTTTGTATTCTCCTAAAGTAATTTCAGGGTAAACATCAACTTTGAAAGTAATTTCTAAAGTTTCGTTCATTTCTGTAACAAGATCATATATAAAGCTAACTGGAGCGATTTTCTCTTCAGCAACTATTTTATCAAAGTTTGCTTTAAGAACAGTCTCAACAACCTCTTCTTTAATAGCGTCAGCATAAGCAGCTTCTACTTTATTAATAGGAGCATGTCCTTTTCTGAATCCAGGAACTTCAACTTTACCAGCTAATGTTTTAGTAACACCTGCTTTGATTGGTGATAATTCTTCAGCTGTTAAAGATATTTTTATTTCTACTGCTGAATGCTCAACTTTTTTTAATTCGTGTTTCATCTTTTTCCTCCTTGAAGTATATATATATTTATTAAATATCTTGAGTTGAATGAACTCTAAGATCTTTTAAACGAAATTGGTAGTATTCCTCTCCTTTATTAACCATTATTTCAGGATAGTAAACTATATCATATAAGGTATTTGGATTAGATAAATCTAATTTTGAACTTAAATCAAAAGCAACTAAAGGAAAAGAAACACTATTTTTTTCTAGCATACCATTAAAATGTCTATTTTCAATACCAAAATATTTAACATTAGTAATTTTAACTAGTGTATCTAAAAAATAAGGGTGTTTATTTTCTAAGCCAAAAGGTCCTAGATGTTTAATATCATTGATGAAATGTTCATCAATGTTATCAATAGAAATTTTATAATCAATTTCTAAGGTTTTAACAGGTTTTTGATAGTGTAAATTTTCGTCAATCTCTTGTGAGAAAAAATTGTCAATAGAAGGAAGAAATTTTTCATCTGCAATAAATCCAGCAGCTAAATCATGTCCACCAAATCTAATTAATTTATCTTCTATTTGTTTTAAAATATTGAAAACATTTACTCCTGGAATACTTCTACAAGAAGCTTTAGCAAGACCATCTTTTAAAGAGATCATAGCAACAGGAAGATCATATTTCACACTTAATCTAGAAGCTACTACTCCAATAACACCAGGGTGCCATTTTTCAGAAGCAACAAATATATATTTTAAGTTTTTAATATTTTTCTTAGAAATCATATTATTAGCTTCATCAAAAATAGTTCTTTCAAGTTCTCTTCTTTGTTTATTTGCTTTTTTCATCTCTTCAATAATATTGTATATTTCAAAATCATCGGTCTTGATAAAAAAATCAGCACCTAATTTTGAATTTCCAAGTCTTCCTAAAGAGTTAATAAGAGGTGAAACAAAGTAACTAATATCAGTAGTGCTAATGTCTTTATTAAACAGTTTTAAATATTTCATAAGATACATTAGACCTTTAATTTTAGTATTTTTTAGAACTTTAAGACCTTCACTAATAATAATTCTATTTTCATCAAACATAGGAACAACGTCAGCAACAGTCCCGATCATAACAACATCCATATATTGAGTCATTTTAGAAATATTTTCATTGAGACTTTTATATACAGCTTGAGCAACCTTAAAAGCTACTCCCGCTCCAGCAAGGAATTTAAAATCATATTTCTTGCTTAATTTTGGATTTATAGTGAGAATATCATCTTCTTCCTCTTTAACACTTTTATGATGGTCAGTAATTATTACATCAATTCCAAGTGACTTAGCATAAAGTACATCTTCATAAGAGTTAATGCCAGTATCAACAGTAATTATAAGTTTTCCTTGTTTTTTATGTATAAAATCGATGGTTGTTTTATCAAGGCCATAGCCATCATCCATTCTATTAGGAATATAATATTCAATATCAATATCAATTTCTCTAAAGGCCAATACAAGAAAAACAGCTGCAGTAATTCCATCAACATCGTAATCTCCATAAACAAAAAGTTTTTCATTCCTTTTTTTTGCTGAAATTATTTTATTAACCACACTATCCATCATTTCAAAATCAAAAGGGTTTCTAAGCATGGATAAAGAAGGGTTCAAAAAATCTTGAACCTCTTCTTTGTTAGAAAATTCTTTTTTTAAAAGCAATGTGGCTAAAAATTTAGAAACACCCCACTGACTAGCCTTAGTTTCAATAAGATTTTCAGATACTGACTTACACTCCCAAATCATATTATCCCTTTAAAGTATTTAATAACTGAGTGATTTTAATTGCATGTTCAATTGTATCATCCAGTTTAATTCTCATTTCAGGAGTATATCTTAAGGCTAGTTCATCAGATACTCTTTTTCTCAAGAAACCTTTAACTTCATTAAGTCCTTCTAAAACTTCATTTTTGTTGAAATGTTTACCTTCAATAGGCATAATGCTGAAAAATAAATCAGCAAATTTTAAATCTTCTGTAACTCTTACACTAGTCATAGAAACCATAGCTTTTTTTATTTTAGGATTTTTAATCTCCTCAAAAAGTGCCTTAGAAACAACTTTAGTAATCTCTTTTTCTATACCAGCTAATCTTTTTTTATTCATTTCACCTTCACCTACTTTAATGTTCTTTTTATTTCGATAATATCGAATGCTTCTACGATATCTCCCTCTTTAATATCATTAAAGTTTTGGATACCTAATCCACATTCCTGACCAGCAACAACTTCTTTAGCATCATCTTTATATCTCTTAAGAGTGCTTAATTTACCTTCATAAACAATAACACCATCTCTTAAAATTCTGATATTAGAATCATTTCTAACTTTACCGTCAACAACTATACAACCTGCAATATTTCCAACTTTAGAAACTTTAAATACTTTTTTAATCTCAATTCTTCCAGAGTAATTTTCTCTAAATTCAGGATCAAGCATTCCAGTAAGAGCTTTTTCAATATCTTCAGTAATATGGTAGATGATGTTAGAAGTTCTAACTTCTACTCCAACAGCTTCAGCATCTTTAAGAGCTTTAGTTGTTGGTCTTACATTAAATCCAATGATAATGGCATTAGAAGCTTCAGCAAGTCTAACGTCACTTTCAGTAATTGCTCCAGAAGCAGCTTGAATTATACTAACAGCAACTTCATCAGTTGATAATTTTTGTAATGAATCTCTTAATGCTTCAACAGAACCTCTAGAATCAGCTCTTAAAATAAGATTTAATTCTTTAAGACTTGCACGATCAAGATCTTGAGAAAGAGACTCAAGAGATATTGATTTTCTAGTTACTTCAGAAATTTTTCTTTCTTTAGCAACTTCGTCAACGATTCTTTTAGCATGTTGTTCATTTTGAATAACATAGAAAGTATCTCCTGCAGATGGAACTTCGTTAAATCCAATAATTTCTATTGGTTGAGAAACAGTTGCAGATTGAGAGTTTTCTCCTTTATCATTTAAAAGAGCTCTAACTTTACCCATACACTCTCCAGCAACGATAACTTCACCTATTTTTAAAGTTCCTTCTTGTATAAGAACGTCAGCAATAGGTCCAACTTTTGGATCAAGTCTAGACTCAAGTACAATTCCTTTAGCTCTTTTCTTAGGGTTAGCTTT
>NZ_CAMQYW010000100.1 GCF_947039425.1 uncultured Cetobacterium sp.
TGAACATAAAACTGTAAATACAACTTTTAAAGATGAAAAAAAATCTATAGAAAAACCTAGTTTTCCAAAAAAACATAGATAAACAAAGGGATAGTTCTCAATGGAAAACTATCCCTAATTTTTTTATTTAGCTGATAAGGCAGCCATTGTAAAGTAATTATATGGCTGATTAAAGTGTGGTAAAAAGAAAATATCAAGTAATTTAAATTTATCTATTGTTACTTTTTCTTGTACTGCTAATGAAAATACATGTATACCCATAGATATATCCTCTTTAGAAGCAATTTGAGCTCCTAAAATTCTTCTTGATACTTTATCATATACTATTCTTAATGTTACATCATTATTATTCTTTATAAATCCTGGTTTTTGTAGATCTGTATACTGTGTATACTCTGCATCAAATCCTAATTTTATAGCTTTTTCATAAGTTAATCCAGTAGAAACCATATTTAATCCAAATATTGATATTCCATTTGAACCTTGTACTCCAATACCTTTTAACTCAGTTCCACAAGCATTATGAGCTGCTACTATTCCAGTTCTAACAGCATTTGTTGCAAGAGCAATATAGTTTGTTCCCTCTATTGCATTGTCATATATTGTTGCACAATCTCCAATTGCATAAACATCTTTATCACTTGTTTTTTGATGTAAATCTACTAAAATTGCTTTATTTTTAAATAACTCTAAATAATCCTCACTTAATTTAGTATTTGGTGTAAATCCAACTGCTAAAATTACCATATCTGCATCATATTCATCTTTATCAGTTACAACTTTAGATACTTGATTTTTTTCATTTCCCTCTACTTTTAAAAGTTTTTCTGAAAATCTTATATTAATTCCATTGTCTTTTAAATTATCATTCATTAAATCTCTAAAGTGTTCATCATAATAACCTGTTAATGATGATGGAGCTAAATCCACAAGAGTTACATTCTTATCACATCTTTTAAATGCTTCTGCAAGTTCTACTCCAATATACCCTGCACCCACTACAACTATATTTTTTATATCTTTATTTTCTAATTTTTTTATTACATCTTCAGCATGTTGATATAATTTTACAAATTGTACGTTTTTAAGTTCTGTTCCTGGAATACTTAACTCTATAGGTAATGACCCTGTAGATAAAATCAGTTTATCATAATCTTCTATAATTTCATTTCCATTCTTATCTCTTCCATGCACTAATTTATTTATATAATCAATATGAAAAACTTCTGTCTCCATATGTATTTTAGCTCCTGAACTTTCTAATTTTTCTTTTGAAGAATAAAATAATCCTTCTGAAGATTCAATTTGTTTTCCAATCCATAAAGCCATTCCGCATCCTAGAAAACTTATATTTGAGTTTTTATCAAAAACTACAACCTTCTTATTAGGATAATTTGTTAAAATTGTATTTATTGCTGCTGTTCCTGCGTGATTTGCACCTATTACAACTATTTTCTCCATAATATATCTCTCCTTTTATACCATTTTTGTATAGTATATATACTTTTTGTGTTTTTTGCAATAGTTTTTTTAGATATTAATAAAATATATAAAAAAAAGAGAATATCTTTTAAAATATCCTCTTTAAATACTTTTTAATTTAAATCTTCGTCTGTATCATAAATTACAATTGCTACTTGAAATTTATTTTTTTCCTCATAACAATTTACACTTATTAAATCGATATCCTTTATGAAATTTTCTATGTCTTTAGCTAAATCAAGACTATTGTCTGAAATTAAACGTTTTACTTTTTTCATTTTTCTATCTCCTTATTATAATTATTATGTTCTTAAAATATTCTATCACTTTTTTAATAAATATTAAATATATTTTATTTTTCACATATATATTTATTAAGTTTTGACACAAAAGACCACATAATTATAGAAATAATTAAAGTAATAATTCCAATTTCTCCAAATGTATTTGTATATATATTTAAAGATTGAACTTTATCCATAACTTCAGATTTTGAAATAGCCATAAAAGAAGCTAATATTCCTCCTGTTACACCAGCTATAGCTGTTGTTAAAAACCACATTCCCATAATGAACCCCATAATTCTTTCTGGTACTAATTCTGCTACCATAGCAACTCCTAGCGCACTTATAAGTAACTCTCCAGCTGATTGGAAAAAATAACTCCCAACAACCCATCCTGCTGAAACTATTCCATCACTATTAGAAAAAAACTTAGCAAAATAAAGAAGAGTAAAACTTATTCCACATAAAGTCATTCCAAGAGCAAATTTTGAAGTCACTGCTAAATCTTTTCCTTCTTTTTTATATTTTCCATATAAAAAAGCAAAAAGTGGACTTAAAACAATAATCCAAAAAGGATTTAATGATTGAAAAATTTGAGGATCAATATTAGTTCCAAAAAAATTATGATTAACATTTGATATGGCAAAAAAGTTTAATGATGTTGGCATTTGTTGATATAATGTAAAGAAAATAATAGCTTCTATCATTAAAACAAGTGCAACTAACATTTTTTTTCTGTTTATAGCTACCTCTTTAACCATCTCTCTAAAAAAACATAAAAGTGTTAAACCTGTAACAATCCAAAGAAAAGTATGAGCAATAATTAAATGTTGAAGAAAAAAAAAAAATTCACATAAAAAAGAAACTCCAATTATCGCTACAATTATAATTATTAATTTTTTTAAATGTAATTTACTAAAATCGCCCTTTGACCCAATATTTGAAATTGTATTCTTCATAAGTAAATAATTTCCTAAAGCTATTACAAGACCTAATCCACTTAACATAAAAGATTTATTCCATCCAAAATGAGAAGCTAAAGTTGGTGAAAGAATAAGAGCTATAAAAGATCCAATATTAATAGACATATAATAAAGAGTAAAAGCTCCTTGAATACGAATATCATTTTTTTCATAACATTTAGAAAGTAAACTAGAAGGATTAGCTTTAAATAAACCATTTCCTGTACAAATAACTCCAAGAGCAATAAAAATAGTTCTTGAATTAGAAAATGCCATCATAAAATATCCAATGAAAAGAACAATAGTTCCTAAAACTATAGTCCTTTTTGTACCTAGAATTTTATCGCCTAAATATCCTCCAGCTACAACAAGACCATATACTAAGGCACTAAAAGCACCAAAGGTGGCAAATGATTTCTCTTGACTAAATCCTAAAGACACAACGAAAAATTTTGCTAAAATTCCTTGAGTTGCATAAAATCCAAATCTTTCCCAAAATTCTATAAAAAAAATCAAATAAAAAGGTTTGGGTTGCGTAAACATAAAACTTTTTTCATTTTTGGCTATTACTTTTTGCATAAAAATACCTCCTAATAATTAAATGTTTCACAAAGAATGAATATATTTTTAGTATAGCACTTTAAAACAATATTAATATTCATTTCTCAATATATTGATACATTATTATTAAAAATAGTACATTTTAAGTATTTAAATATATAAAAAATAGAGAATATCAAATAAGATACTCTCTAATTTTTTTCCCTAATTTCTCTGCTTCTATCCATACATCTTGATCTTCTACATTAACCATGTTTTCTAAACAAGCTTTTAATTTATCTCCATACCTTCTTTTAATTCCACTATTTTCACACTCATTACCAAGTCCACATTTGTTACACATAAAATTTCCTTCAATAGATAAAGCTGATATTGGAATCATCTTTTCAACAACAGCCTCTTTTTCTAAAGCTTTATGAGCTTCTTCATTGGCTTTTTTATCAAGACTTGAAATTATTGAAGCAAAAATCTTGCCTTTATTTAAGTTTTTATGATGTGTAGCATAAAGTCGTTCTAAAAAACTTTTAGTAAAAGCATCTATCATTCCAAAAGGAGTATAACCTCCTACAACTAATGCACTTGATTCTAAAAGCTCTTGTTCCACCATTTGAAAGTCATCTTTAATAACACACCTATTTGTTTTTACACAAGCTAAACATGCTCTACACGGTCCTATATTATAATCACTTAATTTAATAAATTTATATTTTAAACCACTACTTTCTAAAACTTTTTTCACTGTTCTATCTGTATTGCTATTAAAAATTGGACTACCACTTACTCCTAAAATTTTCTTCACAATTATTTTAATCCCCCATATATTTTATCTAACATATCTGTATAGTAAAAAGAACTACTAAATATTAAATCTTCAAAATGATTTCTTAAAGACCTATCTCCTTTTTTATGAAGATTATGTTTTAATGTTTTATAAACATTTTCCACTGTTTCTGGATATTTAAAAAAAGGTTCATTTCTAAATTCCTCTAAACATATAAAACCATCATCTTTAAAATCATCAAAATATCCTTTAACAATTCTCACTTCTCCACTAATTAATGAAATCTGTAAATTGCTAAGTCCAGATTCTTTATATTTATGGATTTTTTCTGCCATTTCATATATCTTTTCATCACTTAAAATAAGTTTTTCTATTGTTTCTTTAGGTATTACTTCTAGTATTTTTATTATTTCACCTTTTTTATTTTTATAAGTTATCATAACATTCTCCTATTTTAAACATTTAATAAAATATTTTTTATGAGTGAATTATACTCTAAAGTTTTTCTAAAAACAAGATAGCAATTTACACTAAAAACTCATTTATTAAGTCATTTACAATTTCCTTTGTTAGTGTTTTTTCCATAAAACTTGGCATTAATTTAAATATTATTTTTTTTCTTAATTCATCAATGTCAACTTCACTTTCTTCTAGAAATATATTTATATTTTCTATATATTCATTAATATAATTTTTTAATTGAATCATATCAATAAAAACTACACTATTGGAACTTTCAATATTTTCATTGATTTTCTCTTTTCTTCCTAATATCTCTGGATATTTTTCTAAATATTCACAAATATGTTTCTTTCTGCTCCCCATAAATGCAAGTTGCTGTATTTTTGTTTCCATTCCACATTTTTTTATATATTCACGATAAGCATAAGTTTCTATTCCATTTTGGATTTTAATTTCTAGCTTCTCAAATTCAATATAAAGGCTTTCATCATATTTATCACACTTAGACTCTAAATTTAATTTCAAATTCTTATTTGGTATGCTAGGAGCGTTAACATCGATGTTTTCTTCTATATCATCCCCCCAATCATTTTCAAGTGCCTTTATAAAATAAACTCTCACCTTTTCTACTTTTTGTTTTTTCATATATTGTGCAATTCGTTTAACTTTCTCATATCCATGCTTTTCTATAGATTCTTTAATTGTTTTTGGCATGGTTTTTAGAGTCTTTGCTTTTTTAGGCATAATATTTAATATCTTCTCTATCATTTCTAAAGTCACATTAACTTTTATAGATTCAACAACTTCGCAATCTTCTATTATTGCATGTTCTGTATTACTTACTGTTAAAGTTGTCATTATTTTTCTAAAATCATTTCTATCTTCAAAAAATCTATTTTGTTTATCTATTTTAGATTCTTCAAAAAATGAAATTTCTATCTCTGATTTAGCCCAAGTAGAATCCTTTAAAAATCTAAAATTAGAAATCAATTTTTTATCAATTAAATCTTGCAACGATTTTTCCAATGTTTTAATTGTTTGAGTCATATGAGATTTATCATATTTTAATGGAATTCTCTTAATTAAAAAAATTGTATCTATTTTCAAATATAAATTATCAAACCTCAACTTTTCTATTAACATATATATAGTTCTTGCTGTACTTGATTCTATTTCTAAAAGAGTATTTCCATTATAAACCATATACCCTTTTTGAATAATATTTTTATAAAAATGGTCTGACATTGTAATTTCATAAACTTCTTTTACTCTCTTATCATTTACCATATCTTTATATTTTTTATTTTCCTTTTTACTTAAAGTAATTGTTCTTAAAGAAAACATAGTAGTTAATACTTCTTCACCAATAACTCCCTTACATTCGCTTGAATATAATGTATTTTTAAAAGCATAATTAGCTGTGGCAAGTCTTGATAAAGAAGTTTTCACAATTGAATTATATTTAGAAATGGGCATTTTTAATTTTTCTCGCAACTCTGTTGCCTTTACTACAAATTTTTGTGGCATATTTTTTTCTTTCATAATCTGCATCAAAGCTATAAAAACTTTTTCTTCTGTTTCTCCTGGAATATAATCCCCTGCTGACGGAGTAACTTTAATATACGTATCTCTATTTTTATTAAAAAAATATGTAACTACTTGATTAACTTTTCTTTGAG
>NZ_CAMQYW010000101.1 GCF_947039425.1 uncultured Cetobacterium sp.
AATGCAGATCCAACCATTTGCATTCCTATTAACATTTGAATCCAAAGAAGCCAAGAAACAACAAATGCCCATTTTTCTCCGAAAGCCACCTTAACCCATACTTGTGGTCCTCCTTCTTGAGGCCACCCTGTTGCTAATTCTGCAGCTATTAACGAAATTGGAATAGCAAATAATATACCTGCTCCAGCCATAAAGAAGATAGCTTCCCAACCTGCACTTGCCACTGTTGGAACATTACGAATACTTCCATAAAATGCAATACTTAATGCAATTAATTGATATAAAGTAAGCTTTTTTTTCATAAATAAATTCCTCCCAAATTATTGTATAATTTAAAATTATCCAATGGCCAATTGAATATCAAATATATTTGAACACTTGAATTTTAGCACTTTAATTTTTGTTTTTCAATAACTTTTATCATTATTTGTTTTTGAATAAGCACAATTTGTATTGTTTTTAACTTAAAAAACAGTCTTAAATTAGAGCGATAAGATCTATTATGTTTAAAATCAATAAAATTTGTTTGATTTAAAAAATAAATTTATAAAATTTTTAAAATAAATATATTTTTAACTAATTCTTTTTTAATAAAAAAACACCTGAAAATTCAGATGTTTTTTTCTTTATATAAACTTCTATTAAAAAGATAAATTGAAAATAAAATAGTTATAAATTCATTTATTGATGAAGACATCCATATTCCTTTTGTTAAAAATATTTTAGGAAGTACATATAAAAGTAAATTTATAAAAATAAGACCTCTCAAAATACTTAAAATGCATGACATAAAAGCATTTTCAATAGCTGTAAAATATGAACTTATTAGTATATTTATCCCCATTTCTGCAAAAATAACTACTAAATCATGGGAAAAAATATTAACTAAACTATAAAATAATATTCCTAATCCTAAAATAATAAACAAACTTAATTTTAAAATATTAAAAACTCTTTTATAATTTTTTGCCCCATAATTAAAACTAATTATTGGTTGAATTCCTTGAGAAAATCCTATCATTGTCATTGTTACTAGAGTAGAAATATACCCAATTATACTAAATGCAGATACCCCTTCATTTCCTATGAATTTCATAATATAAATATTAAAAGCTAAAAGAACTATTCCAGTTGTAATTTCTGTTAAAAACTCTGAAGAACCATTATATAAAATATTTATAACTATACTTCTTTTTAATTTAGTATATTTATACTTTAACTTTTCACCTTTATAATACAATACTAAAAATAACATTACTGATGTTGTTAATTGAGCAACTCCTGTTGCTATTCCTGCACCTTTTATTCCCATATTATATTCAACTATTAAAATATAATCAAGTAATATATTCATCAATGCTCCACCTAGAATGCATATAAGGGAATAATTTTGTTTTCCTTCTATTCTGACAAAACATTCTAATCCATAAGATAAAAGATAAAATAAAGTAAAAAATGAAAGATAAAATAAATATTCAGAAGAATCCTTTAATAGCAAATCATTAGCTCCTAAAAAAACAACTATATATTTTGAAAAAAATATACCTCCTAAACTTAATAATCCACCTAAAATTACAAATAATTGTATAGATAAACTATATATTTTCTTAGCTAATTTATAATTATTTGCTCCAAGTTGAATTGATATCATTGTAGAACTTCCTATTGCCACCATTATTCCAAGAGCAAATGAAAAATTAATATATGGCATAACAATATTAACAGCAGCTAAACTTTTAGAACCTAAAAATTTTCCAATAAAAATTCCATCTACAATTGTATATAAAGAAAATATCCACATTGTTAAAATAGATGGACCACCATATTTCATGGTGAGTTTTAATAAATTTCCAGTTAATAAATTTTCTTTCATAATATTCCTCCTAAATCTTTTAAATATAGTATAATCTCTTGTATAATACTAGAGTCAAATTTAATTTATAAAAAAGGAGTTAATTATGAAAGAATACTATTCAATTGGTGAATTTAGTAAAATGTATAATATTAGTGTTGATATATTAAGACACTATGACAAAATAGAAATTTTAAAACCTAGTTTAAAAAAAGATAACGGATATAGATATTATACTAAGGATCAAATTTGGACTTTAAATAATATAAGAAGTCTCAGAGAAATGGGCGTAAGTTTAAATATTATCAAAGATTTTTTAAAAAATCGAAATCTTCAAACTACAATGAATATTATTGATTATCAACTTAATATAATAAATAATGAGCTTGAAAATATTTTAAAGCTAAAAAATAATTTAATACTAAAAAAAGAAAAATTAAATTTTTTAAAAAAAGAAATTATTTTTGATGTTCCTTTTTTAAAATTTATTCCAACAAGAAATATTATTAAAATAAAAGGAAATATAAAAAAGGAAGAAGATATTGATTTTCAAATTAAATCTTTAAGTTCTAATACACTTTTTCAAGATAATTTTCTCTTTACAGAGGAAGAAAGAGGAGTAACTTTAACTTTGGATAGTTTCCTAAAAGGACAATATAATATTTATAGTGAAACATTTATTACCACAAATAATTTAAGTAAAAGCAATGGAATTTTAAAAGAAAATTTATTTTTAGTTTTATTTTTTAAAGGAAATTATTCAAATATAAATAATTCATATAATATTATCAAAAATTTTATTAATACTAATAATCTTAATATAACTGGGGACATTTATGAATTTTTTCATATAGATATTCATGCTACTATAAATCCAGAGGAATATATTACAGAGATTCAAGTGCCAATAAAAAAAGGTACCAAATAACTTGATACCTTTCATCTTAAATATTTTCTAATTTTCTTTTTTCTTTCTTACTAATTACCGGAATTATAATTGCTGTTAAAATTAATAAAATTCCACACCATCTTATTAATGATGTTTGTTCATGCAAAATTAAAACAGAACATAATGTTGCTACTGGAAGTTCAATTGAACCTAAAATTGATGATAACCCAATTCCTATAATAGGAACTCCCATTGAGAAAAATACAGGTGGGATTACATTACCAAAAAATGCTAGTGGAATTCCATATTCAAATCCTGATAAGAAAGATATGTTTCCAACAAATAAACTTTTAAAAAATACAATTACTAAAAAAATAGTTGCACCTGTTATCATACAAGCACTTCTTTGTATAGGGTTAACATAAGTTATAACTTTTCCATTAACATACATAAATACACAATATGAAAGTGCTGATAGCAATCCGAAAACAAGACCTATAGGATTTATATTAAATCCATCAATTAATACATTTGAAGCTAATAAAGTTCCTACAATAAGAATTATTAGTGAAATAAATTTTTTCATTTCTAATTTTTTTCGTTCTAAAACACACTCTATTATATTTCCTATCCAAGTAAATTGGAAAAGTAATAATATTGCCATTGAAGCTGATAGATATTGTAATGATTTATAATAAACTATACTTGTGCAAGCTGTTGAAATTCCTGAAAACATTAAAATCATTGCTTCTTTTGATTTAAATTCTATTTTATAATTTTTATCACTTACTTTTTTATAAAAAATAAATATCCATAATAAAACTGCTCCTAAAAATGCTTGCGATGTGGAAATCTGACCTAAATTCATCCCTACATCGTACGATTTTTTTACAAT
Organism: uncultured Cetobacterium sp.; assembly: GCF_947039425.1. Classification (GTDB taxonomy): domain Bacteria; phylum Fusobacteriota; class Fusobacteriia; order Fusobacteriales; family Fusobacteriaceae; genus Cetobacterium_A. Next base: position 3,637 of record NZ_CAMQYW010000101.1, read on the forward strand.
TGTTGATAATACTCCAAAACTTACTCCACCTAACAAAACTATTAAAACACTTAATTTTCTATTCATAATTCTCTCCTTATTTTATGTAACTGTCGAAAATTATAACACAAATTAAAGACTAATTCAAATATTTGATTATTATAAAAAGAAAAACTGCTTTTAATTATAATAATAAATTACAGACCTAAATTTTATATATAATTTTTAATATTCAAAGGAGGGAATTATGAAAAATATTTTTACTCTATTAGCTTGTTTAACTATCGTAGGATGTACTTCTAATCCATATAAAAACTCTTATACTACTGATAAAAATACTCAAAAAATACAATCTATTAATAACACTTTAGTTACTCCTATTGGAGAAAGTCAATTTCAAGGAAAAAATAATATAAATAAAAATGACTCTATTCAATTTGCCAAAGAAATAGATGCTGATATTATTCTCTTAAATAAAAAATACTCTCATACTGAAACTAAAACAATTACAAAAATTATTCCTGTTCGTTCTTATTCTGCAACTTCACTTTATGAATACGAAAATTTTGATTTTCATATAGATAAGTATTTATACACTGCTAAATATTTTAAAAAATGAACCATTTAGGTCTGTGAGAGAGCTTTTATGCTCTCTCTTTTTATTATTTTTAATAAACTATAACTACAAACACAAAATCCTAAAACTCCTGTAAAAACAAATAATAAAGCAATAGCCCCACCTTTTGTATTTCCAAAATATAACTCTATTAGTTGGAAATTATTTTTAACAATTCCTTGAAAAGAATACTCTACAATTAATCCACCTAATAACATTCCTATTGGACGAGATAAAGATTCTAAAGTATTTCTATAGGCAAAAATTCTCCCTCTATTTTCTTGTTTAATCTTATCTTTCCAAATATATGCTTTATTAGCATCTGAAAAAGGAATAAAATATGAAGCAAAAAAGGCTCCTAAATACCAAACTACATTATTTCTTCCAAAAGCTAAAAATAAATCTCCACATAAAAATGAAAAAGCTATAGATATATAGATAATTTTTTCTTTAGATATATTAAATTTAAATATTGATACAGATATTCCTCCCAAAATAAATCCTAATCCTAAAAACATATTAACAAAACCTAAAATCTCTCCATTATTTTCTGTTCTTTGCAAAATTAAAGGAGAAATTAAACTAAAATATGTCATTCCTGAAAATAAATTTACTAAACTATAAAATAATATTAAAGTTTTTAGCTCTTTTATTTTTTTCACTTCATTAATTGAAAATTGAAAATCATTCCAGATTTTTTTCAAGTTAATTTTAGAAGTTAATATATTTTCTTTAGGAATATTCATATTAAACAAAAATATTGATGCAATTAAAAAAGTCAAAATATCAATGATTATGATATTTTCCATTCCAATATTAAAATATAAAAAAGCTCCAATAATAGGACTTAATAACATTGAAACTCCAGATAGAAAAGATATTAATCCATTAAACTTTATATACTCATCATTTGAAAAAATAATAGTTTTTAAAACTCCCTTTGATGAATCTTGAATACACGAAAATATTCCACTAATAAAATTCAATAAAATTATCAAGGGAATATTAACCTTATCTAATTTAAATAAAATAAATAAAACTAATGAGCTTAATCCTATTAAAAAATCAGCAATCAATATTAATTTTTTCTTTTCCATTCTATCAATAATAGAACCTATTATAATTCCAAACACTATTTTTGGTAAAAAAACCGATATTGATAATAAACTAAAAGTTAAAACATTTGGATTTTTACTATTAATCCAAAGAATAATTCCAAAATTTGTTATTGTACTTCCAAGTTCACTTAAAAATTGAGTTAATATAAATAATAAATTTTTCATTTCCTATATCCCTCCCTTTTTATATTATACCATATACAAACATTTCAAACTATAAAAATACATTTATCTGATTTTTTAAATTGCATTTTTAAACTAAATATGATATTACATAATAAAAGATTAAAAAGGAGAGTTTTATGAAAAAAAGTAAATCTGTCACAATAAAATTAAGAAATAGACATTCTGGAGCTTATTTCTTTAAAATAAATACAGAAAATATTAAAAGAAATTTTAATAGCATTGATGATTAATTAATTTATGTATATAATATAAATATAAATTAATCAAAGGAGAAACTTAGTGGAAGCATCAACTACAATAAAAGGAATGATATCTCATAGTTATATTTACGTTCCTAATTATCAAAGAGCTTATTCATGGGATACTCCAACAAACTCTAAAGATAATAAGACACAAGTAGATATTTTTTATAAAGATTTAGAAAATTATATTAACAGTAACTCTAAAGTTCCATATTACTTTGGACATTTTTTATATGAATTAAAAAATGATAATAAATATGCAATAATTGATGGACAACAAAGACTTACAACTATTATGATTTTTTTATCTGCCTTATTTCATAAAATGAAAGAAATTTCTATTTTAACAGATGAAGAAGAAGAAATTTATGAAGATTTAGTTATTAGAAGAAATAAATTAAAATTTGAAACAGTTAAATACGACAACCAAATAT
>NZ_CAMQYW010000102.1 GCF_947039425.1 uncultured Cetobacterium sp.
ACAATATTTTTGAGGTAAAGGATTAATATCAATTGATTTCAAATTATTTTTATTAATGTATATTTCACTAATGCTAAATGGTTTCATAGTAGTATCTCCTTTTATTTATATCTTCATTTTTTCCATTTTCTAATTTTTGTTCTAAATGTTTTAAATGGTGCCACAGTATTTATATGAATAAATTTATAAACTTCCCATATAGCTGTTTTCGTAGCTTCATCTGCCCATATTCTTTGATGTGGCTTAAATAATTCATCTTCACTCATAGAATCAATCATTAAATATATATTCTCAATATTTTTATCCAAAATATTTTTAAGTTCAAAAAGAGACATATCTGCATATTCATCTGTAAACCACTGATATAATTCACCTAATTGATTCCATTTAAATTTATCAGATGGAGTTTTAACTTTTAATCCTAATTTATAATCATTTTCCCATTTTAATAATAAAGTTGTCCATCCAACTTGATAAGCTAAATTTTCTGAAGGGGTTCTATCAATATTTTCTTTTTTTTTATCTTTATCCTCATTTGATATACTCAAAAATTCAGAAATATATTTTTCATAAGATTCTTTAATTGCAATTTTTAACTCTTCTTTATTTTGATAACTTTTCATCTACTCCCCCTTTTTTTATTAAATATATAACTGATCTCTTATTTCTATAATTGTACCTTCTGGTGCAATTATTTTAAATAATTTTCCATTTTCAACATCATATATAATTTTATTATTTTTTAGTTTAAATTTATTATAAGTCATAGAAATTTTTTTTAATATTTCGTTTATATCTTTAACATAAAAACACAGATGAACAATTCCATTTTGTTCTTTTTTTAAATCGTGATTAGTTTTATTTTTTTTCGGTGTTTGAAGTTCTATATAGAAATTATTTAACTCAATCCAAGTATTAAAGTCTCTTTCATGAAAATTTGGCGTTTCTTTTTTCAATTGAAATCCTAAAGTTTTAGTATAAAAATCTAATGATTCTTTGTATTTATCTGTTTGTATACATACATGATGAATATTAATAACTCTCACCTCTTTTTTTTAATTAAATATAGTTGTTTTTATTATACTCTATAACATGTGAACTACACCCCACTTAGAACGTTCCGTTCTTGAAGTGGGAGTTTCGTGGAAAGTATCTGACTAATATCAAATATATTTATCACGCTCTACGGGTAGTTCCTACCCTGATATATATTTTAATAGGTTAACAGTGTCTTTCCTAGTTCTCTAATATTTATACTGGCATTTATATCTTTGTCAAGTTCTATTTTGCAAATTTCACATTTGTAAGTCCTTTCAGATAATGCTAGTTCAATTTTAATTACTTAAAAATAGAGCTTTATATTGAAGCATAGTTGTAAACATACCAAAACCATTATCAGAAACAGATTTACCAAAGTTAAGAGATTGACTCATATCTTTCATATTAAGGTCTTCAAGTATTATTGCATTATACTTATTCACAAGTTTATGTGATAATTTATGTAAAAAATCTTTTCTACTATTTTAATAATTTGGTGGAGTTTAGCAACTTTAAGTTTTGCCTTATACCAATTTTGTGAGAACTTAACTTTTCTAAATAGTTCTCTCTGAAGTTTCGTCAGTTTATCTTGATATTTTCTAAAGAATTTAAGTATTGAAACGTAAAAAGCACCATTAGGCTCTTGACTGATAGTAACTGATTTAATTATATGTGATAATGGCATATTCCTATGAAGTTTAATCTTAACTAAGCCTAATTTAGGAAGTTTAATATATTTATCAACTAATCTAATAGAGTTATTAACATTGTTAGTTGAGTATGATTTTCTAGTAGATTTTTTACTTTTGAATTTTGGAAAGCTAGTTCTTTTTTGAAAGAAATTTTTATATGCTATTTCTAAGTTCTTTAAAGTGATTTGAAGAGAAATAGAATCAATCTCTTTTAGAAATTCAAGCTCATTTTTAAGAACTGGAAGCTCTTTCATTTGGGTATTGTAAGTTACAGATTTTTTCTCTGTTTCATACAACTCTTTTCTTTGGGCTAAGAACTTATTATATACAAGTCTAGTACAACCAAAAGTTTTCAAAATTAGTTCTTCTTGAATATCATTTAGATATATCCTATATTTGAAAGCTAAATTATATTTTTCCATAAATTTACACCTTCTAATATTTTGAATTTATTAGAATAAGATACCATATATATTAAAATATTAAAAGGAAAATCCAATTCATCCTCTCCCTAATAGAGAAAGAGGTTTTCTTGTCAAAATGTGATAAAAATATTATGTTTTTATAAAAAAAAATGATATTATATTAGCAATAGTCACTAAATAAAACAAATTAAAATCATACATAAACATAAAGGAGGATTTGCATGACAAGAATAATAAGTTTATTGAATTTTAAAGGTGGAGTAGGAAAAACTACAAGTACTCATTCAATTGGAGCTGCTTTAACATCTTTTGGAAAAAAAGTATTGTTAATAGATCTAGATCCTCAAGGAACACTTACATTTTTTTCAACAGATCAAAAAATAACAGCATCATCAATGGAATTATTATTTCATAAATTGCCAATGAACGAGTGTATTATAGAAGGAGAAGAGTTTGATTTAATAGGAAGCAATATAAAATTAGCAACCTCAGAATTAGAGTTAAACGGTCATTATGGAAAAGAATTTAGATTAAAAAATGCATTAGGAGAAAATAAATATGATTATATTTTAATAGATTGTCCTCCTAGTTTATCTGTATTTACATTAAATGCATTAACAGCATCTACTGACTTAATAATCCCTTGTGAATGTGAACTTGCTTCATTAGAAGGACTTGATTTATTGTTATCAACATTACAATCACCAATTAAACAGCTAAATTCGACTTTAAATATTTTAGGAATATTACCAACTAAATTAGACAGTAGAAAAAACATATCAAAAGAGGTTTATGAAATATTACAGACAGAACACAAAGATAAGATATTTCCTCCAATAAGAATTAACAGTAAACTAAGTGAATTAGGAATAGAAAAAATGTCTATTTTAAAATATGATAAAAATTCTAATGGAGCAAAAGATTATTTAAAAGTAGCAGAGTTGATAGTTAATGGTTAAAAAAAATAGGTTATTAGATAGAAAAAAAGTTGACTATACAGTAGAGACTAAAAATGCTGTTTCTATAATGACACAAAATGAACTAAGAAGTATAAAATCTAATTTTAATTATAGTTCTTTAGAAATTTCAGAATTTGATAAAGAAAATTTAATATGTTTGGAAAAAGATATTGTATTTCAAGGTAAAATTTTAGGAGAAGTAGCTTATAAGATAGGTAAAAACTTAGAAAATGCTAGAAATATATTAAAAAAATATTCAAAACCCAATGATGAGTCAGAAACTTTTGTAAAATGGTATCAATCTTTAGGATTGAATAAAGATCAGGTTTATTTATTTAAGGGAAGATTTAATTTATGTTTAAATAATCCTAATTATAAAGAAAATATTTTATCATTATCAGATAGAGCAATAAAAGAGGTTATAGTTAAAGATATTCCTGAAGTTGTTATAGAAAAAGTTTTAGTTGGAGAATTGACTACTGGAAAAGAAATAAAAAAAGCAAGAGATGATTTTAAAATTTCGAGCATGCTCGAAAAAGAAAAAGAAGAAATTTTAGAAATTATATCTAGTGATGATAATTTTTATAAAATCGAAGAAAACGAAAAGGAAATCAATATTAAAATATTAGAAATAGAAGAAAAAACATTAGAATTAAAAAAATTAAAAAAAGAATTATTAAATTTGAAAAAGGAATTAAAAAAATTGAAAATTTAAATTTTATATAAAAGTAAGAGGTGTTGATAATGCAATACAAAGTAGAATTGAGACAAAATAATGAAACACTAATATCAAAAGAGTTTGAAGAATATGATAATGCTTATGATTATAGTAATGAGCTTATAAGTCAAATTGAAAATAATATTTTTGTAGTATTATTAGAATTAAAAAATGATAAATGGGTTTTAATCAGAAAATTAAGCTTAGAAAATTAAATAAATAACTATCTTAGTATAAAAGCATTAAAGGTTTCCTTGATGCTTTTTTATTATTTAAAATAAAATAACAAAAATATGATTTAATTAAATTATTTCTTAAAGTTATATACAGATGGATTTGAAAGTGGAATTTTAAAAGATGAAAAAACAGGACAGGAGTATTGGATATATGGTAATGATAATATAATGTTACCTTTAGTTAAAAAAATGAATGAAGAAAGAAAAAAAACAAAGAAACCATATATTTCAATTACTTTAAAAGTTAAAGGAATTGATAAAGGAAAGTCTAAAGGTAAAATAGCTGAAAAAGGTGATCATGATTTAAAAGTTACTGAGATAATTGATATTATTTCACAATAAGAAATTTTTTCAGAATAATAGAACTATACTTTAATAAAAATATAGATTAATATAATTATAAGAACATTTTAAGGAGAAAAATTCATGGAGTTAGTTTTATACGTTTTTAGTCCTGCTATATTTTTAACAATTATTATTTTTATTTTATCTTTATATGTTTTTAAAAATATAAAACATAAATATTTATTATCACTTGGAGTTACAATGATTATACTAATAATACTCACATTTTCAGGAATTTTAATTAATTTTATAGATTTTGTTTTAAAAAACATTTATAAATTTAAATGAACAAATTAAATTTTTTATATATTTACTCTTCCTTTAGCATAATAAGATTTTTTCTTTTGTGCTAGTTTTCACAAAATTTTGTTCATCAATATAAAATTTTTGTGTATATATTATTTTTATATTATATTTATCAAATATAATATATATGTATAAAGATAATTTATATACAATTTAATATTAGGGAGGAATTTATATTAAAAAATTAACATTGTTCTCGCTATTTTTTGGAACAAGTATCTTAGCACTATCTGCTGGAAAAGAGGTTATTGTTCAACCTGAAGTTATTGAAGTTGTAGAAGTTGTTACACCAGAAATTTTACTAGAAGTTGCAGTAACTCCTGTAGAAAATATAGTTACAAAATCTGACAAACATATTTATTTAAGAGTGGGTGGAGATGTTGCTTCAAAATATTCTAAATATAAATTAAAAACAAAAGAAGAAGGAAATTTAGATGTTTCTAATAAAAAAACTAAAGGATTTGGATATGAATTAGCTGTTGAAGGAACTCAGAATATTACTGATAATTTAGAAGTTGGATTAGGTCTTGCATATCAAAATCATTCAAAAAACAAAACATATAATGGAAATGATTTTACAGCTAAAATGGGAAAATATGACTCTATTCCGCTTTATGTTACTGGAAAATATAACTTTGATACAGAAAGCACTTTAAAACCATATTTAAAAGCTAACCTAGGATATTCTTTCAATATAAATGAGAGTAAAAGCGATATCGATAAAACATCAGTTAAAACATCAGTTAAAAATGGATTATACACAGGAATTGGGGCTGGAATTGAATACAACAACTATTTAGTTGATTTAATGTATCAAATAAACTTTGCTAAAGCTTCATTATCTAACGGAGATGAGACAAGTGGAAAATCTAAATTAGATTATTCAAGAGTTACTTTATCAGTTGGATACAAATTTAATATTTAATAAAAAAATATAACTCTTAGAAATATTATTTTTTAGGAGTTTTTTTAAAAAAATTGCTTTTATACTTAAATAGATATATACTTAAGTCAAAACCTTATAAAATAAAAGTTAACAAGGAGAATTATATGCCATCAGATCGTAGCTTATTTAATTGTAAATTATATTATGAACATGATTATATTATTCGTCAATATGCCATTTCAGATAGAACAAAAGTTGCTGAATATTTAAAAAAATGGTGTGATGATAATACTATTCTTTGCTCAACATATGCACAAATCTATTCTCGTATTAAAAGTGAACTTGGTTTAGTAAGAAAATAATAATCTATCTCATTAATAATAACTATTATTTTATATTTTGCTATTGACTTATAGATATTTACAGAGTATACATTATTAGCCAAATCAATTAGATTTAACTGTATGTTTAAGCTTTGGGGAAAGTTAAACATATATACCCTCAAGAGGCTGACCAAAAAGTCTCAAAATTATTAAAATAGAGAAAATCTGTTAAGGATTTTCTCTATTTTTTTCGTATAACATATT
>NZ_CAMQYW010000103.1 GCF_947039425.1 uncultured Cetobacterium sp.
ATTCAGCAACTTCTTTAGTAACAATAGGAACATTATTTTCCTTTGCAAACTCCTCCATTTCTAAAATAAGAGTGTCTTTTTCAATAATTTTATTTATAATATATTCATTAGCTTGTTGTAATTCATCTAACATTTATTAAGAGTCCTTTCTTAGTTTTATAATATAGAAGTTATCAAGTATTTCTTCTGTATAGTTAATAATAAATCCACCATTAATATCTTCTGGAAGTTGGATTTTAACAACAGAGAAATTGCTGTTATTTTCTAAGAATTTTTTTATATTATTAGTATTTTCTTCATTAAAAATAGTACAAGTACTATAAACTAACTCTCCACCAACTTTTAAAGTTTGTGAAACAGAAGTTAAAATTTCTTGTTGTAATATAGCTAACTCTTCTATATTACTCATATTTTTATTGTAAAGAGCTTCTGGTTTCTTTCTAAGAACTCCATATCCACTACAAGGAGCGTCAACTAAGATTTTATCAAATTTTAATCCTTGATCTTTTAATTTTCTAGCATCTAAGTTAATAGCTTTAACACAAGTAACACCAAGTTTTTTCATATTTTCATTGATTAATTTTAATTTGTGAGGATAGATATCAAGAGCATATATTTCTCCAGTATTATTCATTAATTCAGCAAGAACAGCAGATTTACTTCCAGGTGCACTACATGTATCGACAATAACGTCGCCCTCTTTAGGTTCTAAAATTTTAGCAGCAAGATATGATGAAGCATCTTGAGCAATAATTTTCCCCTCTTTAAACTCATCTGAATGAATAACAATACCAGAATCAATATAGTAAACTGTATCTACTTTTTTTATGATTTCAACATTGAATTTTTTTAAGAAAGTCTCAAACTCTTCAGTAGTATATTTAAGAGTATTTACTCTAACACTTAAGTATGGTATTTTTTTAAGAGAGATTAAAAGAGCTTCAGCTTCATCTTTATATTCCTCTTTAATTTTATTATAGAACCATTTAGGATATGAGTATAAAATATTTAATTTATCCTCTTCTTTTAAAGTTTTAATATCTTGATCTTTTTCTCTAAGATATCCTCTAATAACACCATTTACAAATTTACCAATAGGAGCTCCAAATTTTTTCTTAGCAAGTTCAGTAGCTTCCCAAGCAATTCCTTTTTCATCACTATTCATAAAAGTAGCTTGATAAATAGATATTTTTAATAAATTTTTAATCCAATTTTTTTTAATAGCTTTAGTTCTTTTTTCTAACTGATAATTTAAATAAATTTCATTTCTAATAACTCCATAAAATACTTCAGTGATAAATCCTCTTTCACCTTTACTTAAATTGTTTTTTGAAAAATATTCATTTAACAATATATTTGAATATTTCCCTTTTTCGTATTCACTTAATAAACCAATTATTCTTTGTTTTATATTCAATATTAACACTCCTAACTATTTTTTTATATAACTTTATAAAGTTCATCGCTTTCAGGTGGAGGAATTAAAGTTTTTTCTTCACCTTTATAAATAATTTTATCTGTATTTTCTGTTAACTCTCCAATATCAAAGGCATCAATGTTATTTTCCTTAAGTTTTTCTATAAGAGGTTTTGCATCTTCTTTAGAAACTATAATTAACATAGTACCACTTGAAATTAATTTTAATGGGTTGATTTTAAAAAGAGAACAAATCTTTTTCGTAGATTCATGAATTTTAATTTTATTTAAATCAACAGAAATACCTAAATTATAAAAACAACTAGATTCCCAAAGAGCTCCAAGAAGACCACCTTCTGTAACATCATGCATACCCTTTGCATATTTATTAGAGATAACACCTTCTTTAACAACACTTGTAAGATCTAATAAGTTTTTTCCATCTTCTAGGATTTTCTCTCCTAAAGTTTCAAGAATTTCATTTTCTTTTTCAAAAGCAATAATTCCAGTACCTTCAATTCCAACACCTTTGGTAATAATAATTCTATCACTTGCAATGATTTTAGATTTAGATTTAAAATCTGTTTTTTCTCCTATACCAATAGAAGTAGCAGAAATGATAGTTTTATTAACTGCAGCAGTAATCTCAGTGTGTCCACCTAAAATAGAAACACCAATTTTATTTGCCTCCTCTTGAGCCTCCTTCATAATTTTAGCAATTTCCTCTTTTTTAGTATGAGGTGGAGCTAATATAGTAATCATAATACCCATTGGAGATACACCTTCAGTGGCAATATCATTACAATTTATATTAATTGCAAGTTTACCAAGTCCATTGTTTGTACCTGTAATTGGATCAGTTGATAAATAAACTACTTTATCACCTATTTCAATAGCAGCACAATCACTACCAATTTCTCCAGAAGATATGACGTTGTCATTGTTGTTTTGGATATTCTTAAAAATAAGGTTTTCCAAATCAGTTATTGTAAGCTTACCGATTTTCATATTTCCCCCTTGATGCAATGTATTTTATACTGTATTATACTATATTTTATGAAAATAAAAAACCCTCACTTAGCTTTAAGTGAGGGAAATTATTAAAATAAACCTGAAATTACACCATTATCATCAATATCTATCAGTTCAGCAGCAGGAATTTTAGGAAGTCCTGGCATATCAATTATACCACCAGCCATAGCGATGATAAATCCAGCACCAGCAGCAAGTTTGATAGTGTCGATTTCAACAGTAAAACCAGTTGGTCTACCTAAAAGATTAGCTTTATCTGAAATAGATTTTTGTGTTTTTGACATACAGATTGGGAGATTAGAATAACCTAATTCTTCTAATTTTTTTATAGTTTTTTTAGCATTTGGAGAGAAATTAACTTTATCAGCTCCGTAAATCTCAGTACAAATTGTAGAAATTTTTTCTGAAATAGGAAGTGATAAATCATATAGTGGAGTATAGTTATCTTTATTTTTAGAAAGTTTATCTAAAATAATTTCAGCTAGTTCTTCTCCTCCTTCTCCTCCTTTTGCCCAAACATCACAAAGAGCAACAGGGGCATTTAATTTCTCACAGTGAGATTTGATCATTTGAATTTCAGCATCAGTATCTGTTGCAAATTTATTAATTGCAACAACAACAGGAAGATTAAATTTATACATATTCTCAATATGTTTATCTAGATTAGCCATTCCAAGTTGTAGTGCATCTAAATTTTCTTCATTTAAAAGTTTAGCTCCACCGTGATGCTTAAGAGCTCTAACAGTGGCTACAATAACAATACAGTTAGGTTTTAAATCACCTTTTCTACATTTTATATCTAAAAACTTTTCAGCTCCTAAATCAGCAGCAAAACCAGCTTCAGTAATTGCATAATCTGACAATTTTAATGCTAGTTTTGTAGCAATAAGAGAGTTACATCCGTGAGCAATATTAGCAAAAGGTCCACCATGAATAATAACTGGAGTATTTTCTAAAGTTTGAACTAAGTTAGGTCTGATTGCATCTTTTAAAAGTGCAGTTACAGCACCAGCTATTTTAAGGTCCTTAATAGTTAATGGTTTATCATTATAATCATAACCAAAAACCATATTCCCAATATTTTCTTTTAGTTCTTTTAAAGAGTTTGAAAGACAAAGAGTAGCCATAATTTCAGAAGCTACAGTTATTTGAAATGAGTCTTGTCTAGGGTATCCATTTGCTTTTCCACCTAAACCAATTACAACATTTCTTAAGTTTCTATCGTTCATATCAACAACTCTTTTCCAAGTTATTTTAGTAATATCAATATTTAAACTATTTCCTTGAGTAATATGATTATCAAGACACGCAGAAACTAAGTTATGAGCAACTCCAATAGCATGAAAATCTCCTGTAAAGTGAAGATTTATATCTTCCATAGGAATAACTTGAGAATATCCCCCACCTGTAGCACCACCTTTCATTCCAAAAACAGGACCTAAAGATGGTTCTCTTAAAGCGGCAACAGAAGATTTACCAAGTCTATTAAAAGCTTGAGTTAATCCAACTGTAACTGTTGATTTTCCTTCTCCAGCTGGAGTAGGAGTTATAGCAGTTACTAAAATTAATTTACCATCTTTTTTTGAAGAAAGTTTATCTAAAAGAGATAAGTTTAATTTTGCTTTATATTTTCCATAGATGTCAAAATCATCTTGAGAAATATTAAGTTTTTCTGCAATTTTAGAGATGTTTAATATCTTTGCTTCTTGTGCTATTTGTATATCAGTTTTCATAGACCCTCCTGAAAAAATTATTATTTATTTCTGTAATAAATTGTACCTTAAAATTAAAGAAAAATAAAGAGCAAATAAGAGAAATAAAATTGATTTTTTTTGAATAAAGTTGTAAACTATACTGTTAATAGTAATGAATATCCATCTAAATAAAGGGGGGCAAAATTATGATAGAAAAGTTAGATATCATAAGGGCTAAAAGTGGAGATGAAGATTCAATTGAAAAGATTATACTAGAGTATCAAAATTTTATTTATTTTAAAAATAAGAATTTATTTTTAAAGGGAGCTGATAAAGAGGATTTGATACAAGAGGGGCTAATAGGATTGATAAAAGCAATAAAATCTTATGATGAAGAGAGAAATATTTGTTTTAATACATTTGCAAGTTTATGTATAAGAAGACAAATATTAACAGCAGTAAAAAAGTATAACTCAGAAAAAAATAAAAATCTTAATAAGGCAATTCAAGGTGGAAAGTATAATGAATCTGAAGAGGTTATAAAGTATAATTATCCATCTTTAAATTATTATACTCCAGAACAAATATATTTAGGAACAGAACTTGTTCATTATTTAAAAAAATATATGAAAGAAAATTTAAGTGGATTAGAAAAGGATATATTTTTGCAAATGTCAAAGGGATATAACTATCGTGAAATTGCAATACTTTTAGATAAAGATGTAAAAATAATAGATAACTCTATGCAAAGAATACGAAAAAAACTTCTAAATTATTTAGAGGGATACAATAAGATATAATATTAAAAAAGTTGACAAAGTGAGTATAAATTGAATATAATATGTGAAAATTGTATTTTGAATTTTGTATTAGAGGGAGAAAAGGATATGATACTAGAAACAATAAAAAGACAGGATATAACTTTTGAACAAAAAGTTATAACACTTGCTAGATTAGCAGAAGGTACACTAGATGTACTAAATAAAAGTGAAAAATTAAAAAAATATATGGGAAAAGGGATTGTATGTGATTTGTTTGAGGGGAACGCACCATATAGACCAAGATATATAGTACCTGATTACAATGTATTTTTAGAAAAGGGATGTACTTTTTTAAATTTAGAAGTACCAACTAATTTATGGGAAGCTGTACATGGACTTTTAATACTATATAAACATGTTCCTTCGATAACTACAATGCCAGTTTATTTAGGAAATATAGATTATTTATTAGAACCATTTATTAAAGATGAAAATGAAGCATATTTAGCTATAAAATTATTTTTAAAACATATAGATTCAACAATAACAGATTCTTTCTGTCATGCTAATATAGGGCCAAAAGATACAAAGGCTGGAAGATTAATATTGAAAGCTATGAGAGAGTTACAATTACCAACTCCAAATTTAACTTTAAAATATAGTGAAGAAACAACAAAAGAGTTAGCAATTGATTCTATATTAACAGCATTAGAGACAGCTAAACCAAGTTTTGCAAATGATAGAATGTTTAGAAAAGATTTTAAAGGGGATTATGGAATTGTTAGTTGTTATAATGGTCTTACAGTTGGAGGGGGAGCAAATACTTTAGTGAGAACAAGACTAGGTATTTTATCGAAAGAGGCTACTTCAGTTGAAGATTTTGTAACAAGAGTTTTACCAGATGTATCAAAAGAGATGCTTGAATATATTGATGAAAGATCAAAATTTATTATAGAAGAAAGTGGATTCTATGAAAGTAGTTTCTTAGTTAAAGAAGGGTTTATAGAAAAAGAAAAATTTACAGGATTATTTGGATTTGTTGGATTAGCAGAATGTGTAAATAATTTATTAGGGGCTACAGAGGAGAAAGATAGATTTGGATACTCTGAAAAAGCTAATACTTTAGCACTTGAAATTGTAAAGACAATGTCAGATATTGTAAATAACCATAAAAGTAAATATGCAGGAGAGTTTTTAGAGAATGTACATTTATTACATTCACAAGTAGGAATA
>NZ_CAMQYW010000104.1 GCF_947039425.1 uncultured Cetobacterium sp.
CTTTCATAATATCAATAGCCGCTCCTGTCGCTGTGTTACAAGCTACAACAACAGCATCAACTTTTTTATTAAATACTAAGAAATCTGAAACTTTTAAACAAAGTTTTCTAATTTCATCAATTGACCTTTCCCCATAAGGTGCATGTAGACTATCCCCAAAATAAATTATATTATCATGAGGAAAATATTTTAAAATTTCTTTTAAAACAGAAACCCCTCCTACTCCTGAATCAAATACTCCAATTGTTCTCATGTAAACCTCTCATTAAATTAATTTTATAAGACTTCCTCTTTCGCCAGGTATAGCAGAAGAAACCTCTAATCTTCGTGGTATTCTTATTTTTAAGTCTTCCACATGACTTATAATTCCAATGCTTATTTTTTCTTTACCCTTAATATCTTCTAATATTGAGATCACTCGATCTAATAAATCTGAATCTAAAGTTCCAAAACCTTCATCTAAGAAGAAAAATTCCAATTGTATATTACCCTTTAGTTGAAGTTGGTTAGAAAGAGCAAGAGCAAGAACCAAAGAAACAATAAATGTTTCCCCTCCAGAAAGAGTTGAAGAATCTCTAATGGAATTTCCATTAAAAGCATCAATAATATTAAAATCACAATTTTGATTAACGCTTAAAGAATATCTTCCACGAGTTATTTTTCTTAAACGCTTTGATGCTTGGAATACAATATAATCTAATTTTTTTCTAGCCAAAAATTTTACAAATTTTTTACCTTTTAAAGTTTCTCTAAGAAGCTCAACATTATCCAATTCTTTAATTAATCTATCTTTTTTTATAATAATATCTTTAACTTCTTCTATAGCTTTTTCTAATATTTTTATTTTTGTTTCAATTTGAGTTTTTTCACTATTTATATTTGTTTCAAGTAAATAAATATCATTTAACATATTTTTTCTATCTTCATATAAAACATTGTCATAAGATCTGTTATTTAGTTGCTTTAGGGCTTCATCTTTGAGAGATGTATATTTTATTAAAGATTTTTGGAATTCTTTTATGTCTTCTTCTATAGCTTTTAAATCAACTTCAGTCAATATTTTTTCAGATATATTAATAATATTCTCAAAACCACTTTTTTTTGAATCTATATTTAATGAGTCATCTTTATTTTTAAGAGACATTAGTTTTATTTCTAAGATTTCATTAATTTGTTCATTTTTTTGTATATGTAATTTTATATTATTTTCAATATCTTTAATTTTTAAATTTAAACTATTTATTTTATTCTCTAGTTCTATTTTTAAAGAAAATAATTCTCTTTGTTCTTTCTCTTTTAACTCTAATTGAGTTTTTTCTTCTAGTATTTTATTTAAATTAATATTTTCTTTAATATTATTATCATTTTTTATTTTATTAATTTCTATATTTATTTCATCATAGCTTATTTTTGAAGTCTTAATATCTTTTTGAAAGTTCTCTATTAAAGTTTCTATATGTTCAATATTTTTTGTATGATTTATAATATTTTTATTCATTTCAATTTCTTTTAGTTTTAATTCATTAAATTTATTTTCTAAAAATTTAAAAGATTCTTCCAAACTTAATATTTTTTTTTCAATTAAAATAGAAGGAATTAAATCTCCAATAGTTGCAATTGATGTATTTAAAACAAGAATATTACTATTTACAAGAGCTAAATTCTTTTCAATTTTATTTTTAGTATCTACTAATGTATTTAAAGATTTATTTTCTTTAAATTCTACTTTTTTAGCAATTTGCGGATGTATATTTGACCCACATAATGGGCAAGGACAATTATCTTTTAATTGCTCTCCCAGTGTACCTAAGATATTATCTTTTATATTATTTTCAATTGTATTAATTTCATTATTTAAATTTTCCAAATCTTTATTTAAACTATCTTGTAAAATAGTTTCTTTATTTAAGTTTAAATAGTGTTCTTCTAATTTGTCTTTTTTTATTTGATTCTCTTTTAATTGATTTTTTAAGGTAATAATTTCTTCTTTAATTGTATAAAGCATATTTTCATCATGATTCTCTAAATTATTATAATTTTCTATTAATTTTTTTAGAATATTTTTATTAATGAATAGATCATCTTTTTTTATAGATAAATTCTCTTCTAATTTATTAGAAATTTTAATTTGTTTTTGAAGATCCTCTATTTTAAAATTTAAAATAGTTCCAATTTCAAATAATTTTCTAATATTGTCAAGTTCTCCAATGGAAAAATTAATTTTTTTAAGAGAATGAAGAATATCTTTTAATTCTATTTCTATTGAGATCTTACTACAATTAATTTTTTTAAGTTCGGTATTTAAATTAGAAATAGTTAAAATTTCAATTTCTTTTAATTCATTTTGGTTTTTAATATCTATTTTTAAATTATCAATATCTTTAAGTCTTTCTCTAAAAATAATAGCACAATTGTGTTGTTCTACTTGTAATTTATTATTTTTAATAGTTTCATTTTGTTGACTTAGTATATCTAATTTTTTATCATATTCTTCAATGGTTTCTGAATATAGTTTAATCTCTTTTAGTATAGAAAACTCTTTTTCAAGAGCAGACTTTTTATCTAAAGTTATGTTTAGTTCATTAATTTTTTCTTTTTCAATATCTTTATAGTTATTTAAACGATCTAGAGAGATATCCCCTTTTCCTTTTATTTGGTTATCTAAAGCATTAATTTGTTCTTTTATTAAAGTGAATTTATCCTTTAATTTTTCTTGTAAATTACTACCATATTTTTTTAAATTAAATATATTTTCTAGCATGGTAATTCTATCAATACTTTTTAATTTTAGAAATTCACTAAATTTCCCTTGAGGTAAAACTACAGAACGAGTAAAGTCTTCAACACTAATTCCAAAATTTTCTTTTAAAATAAAATCTACATTTTTTACTGTATCAGCAACAATATCATTATTTATTTTAAGTAATGGGTTTAAAGTTTCAAATTTTTCTTCCCCTTTTCTAGAAAATTTTTTCTTATACTCTCTAGTTATTTCAAAGGTGTCATTTCCCAATTTAAATTTAAAATAAACACTTATTTTGTCACTATCATTATTTAAACATGGTCTTATTCCGTTATCTTTTCGTCCCATTGTTCTAGGAATAACTCCATAAATAGCTAAGATCATAGCATCTAATATCGTTGATTTTCCACTTCCTGTTTCTCCGAATATTCCAAATAAGCCAAATGAAGTTAATTCAGTAAAATCTATTATTTGTTTTTCTAAAAAGCTTTGAAGACCTGAAATTTCAAGTTTAATTGGTTTCAATATTATCCCCCTCCTCTAAAAGATTAAAGAACATATTCTTAATTTCACTATTTGGTTCTAGTCCTTTATTTTCCTCTTTAAAAAATTCAATAAAAGCTTCTTGAATATTTTCTTCTGTATAATTTATATTTTCTTTATTTTTAATATCTACTTCTTTTATTAAAGGTATTATTTCTAAAATATTTTTATTTTTTTTTATTTTTCTTAATTGTGAATTTGTTAATGGCTCTTCTAAATTTATTTTTAAGTAAATCCATTCATTTATTTTTTCAAGTTCTATTGATCTTTCAATAGCCTCTTGAGCTCCATTAACACTATATTCTTTTATGGGTTTAAAATTATCTAAAGGAATATTTTTAACAATAGATTCTTCTTTAGTAATATTAACAACAAATACTTTTTTTTCAAATTTATTTTCAGTAATACGATATTCTATAGGAGATCCACAATAATATGCATTTTTTGATTTAAAAGCTAGTGGCTTATGAACATGACCAAGGGCTATATAATTTACATTTGGTAAATCATCAATTGCAATTGCTCTGGCCCCACCTAACTCTAAATACTCATCTCCCTCTCCCATTGAACCTGAAACATATATATGAGTCATAATAATAGATGGGACATTAAATATATTTTTTTCAATACCATTATGTAAAATTTCACTAATACGTTCATGAAATTTTATATTTTGAAAATCTTCATTAAGAGTTGCTTCACTTGGAAATGGAAGGTTGTAAATATATGCTTTTTTATTATTTTGCTCTACGAGAATTCCACCTTCATCTGAATGTATAATTTTTAAAGAACCATATTTCCCAATAGGAATAGTTTGAAAAGCTTTTTCATAAATGATTACTCCATAATCTTCTGCAAGAGCAGAAACTGATGATAGTCTTTTAGGATTGTCATGATTTCCTGGAATAATAATAATTCCAACCTGACCATTGTTTGATAGTAACTTTATACTATTAAAAAATAATCGTTCAGCTTCAGCAGGTGGATTATATGTATCATAAATATCTCCTGCTAATAAAATTAAATCTATATTTTCATTTTTTACAATAACATTTAAAGTCTCAATAAATTTTTTTTGTTCCTCTATTCTTGATTGACCTTCTAATTTCTTACCAAAATGCCAATCAGATGTGTGAAGTATTTTCATTTTCCCCTCCTGCTTAAAACATCCATATAATAACAGATATAGTTTACCACTGAACATAAAAAATTACAAATTATAGAGAAAAATAAAAAGGTAGCAAAATTAATTTGCTACCTCTAATATATAACCATATATTTTTATTTGTTAGCTAATCTTTTTAATGCTTCTGCAACAAATTCAACTTGTGTTCCTACTATTATTTGAACTGAATTTTTGCCAGGTTTTAATACTCCACTAACTAATTTTTTAATTTTATCATCTTGAACTAGAGAATTATCTTTAACTTCAAGTCTCAATCTAGTTATACAGTTATCAATAACTACAAGATTATCAGCTCCTCCTAATAAAGGTAATAATTCAGCAGCCAATTCATCATTTGTTGTTATTTTTTTCTTAGTTCCTCCATTTGTATTTTCTTCATCTATTTCTCTTCCTGGAGTTTTTAAATTGAACTTTAATATAGCAAAAGTAAATATAAAGTAGTATAAGAAGAAGAAGACAACTCCTTGAACTATTAACATAAACCATTTTACAGCAAGAGGATTTCTAGAAGATAGAATTAAATCGATTAATCCTGCAGAGAATCCGAAACCAGCTATCCAGTGCATTGAAGCTGCTATGAATAATGAAATTCCAGTTAAAATACAATGAATTAAATATAATCCTGGAGCAACAAACATAAATGCAAATTCTAAAGGTTCTGTAACTCCTGTTAAGAATGTGGCAAAACCTGCAGCAATCATTATAGATTTTATTTTCTCTTTATTTTCAGGTCTTGCAGTTTTTACAAATGCTGCCGCAGCACCTAAAAGACCAAACATCATAATTGGGAAGAATCCAGCTTGATACATTCCAGTAACACCTTTAATAGCTGTACCATTAGCTATTGATTGAGCTCCACCTAAGAATTTTGGTATATCATTTATTCCAGCAACGTCAAACCAAAATACAGAGTTTAAAGCATGGTGCAATCCAACTGGAATAAGTAGTCTATTTAAGAAACCATAGATACCAGCACCTGTAGGTCCTAATTTACTTATATATTCTCCAAAAGTAACAAGTCCATCATATATTGTAGGCCATACGAACATAAGAATGAAGGCTACAATGATCATAACAAAAGACATTATAATTGGAACTAATCTTTTTCCACTAAAGAAAGACAAAGCCTTATGTAGTTCTACTCCACTAAATTTATTATATAGTGCTGAAGCAATAACTCCAACTAAAATTCCAATAAACTGATTATCTATTTTAGAAAATCCAATTGAAACTTTATCTAAAGGAACCTTCATTATCTGACTTACAGATGCAGGTGATAGTAAAGTTGTTATTACTAAAAATCCAACTAAACCTGTAAGAGCAGCAGAACCATTTTTATCTTTAGACATTCCAAATGCAACACCAACGGCAAATAATATAGGCATTTTATTAATAATAGCTCCACCAGCTTGGATTAATAAAGCAGCTATTGCACTATTTCCACCCCAAGCAACTGGGTCAATCATATAACCAATACCTAATAAGATAGCAGCAGCAGGTAATACTGCCACAGGAACCATTAATGCTTTTCCTATTTTTGTAAGTAACTAAACATTGTTTTCCTTCTCTTATGACTATTATTTTTATTTTTTT
>NZ_CAMQYW010000105.1 GCF_947039425.1 uncultured Cetobacterium sp.
TCATAACTTCTGACTATTTTCTCTATTCGGTTGTTAATGTCCTTCTGTTGTGCTTTAGGAATAATCCTCGCTACGAAAAATATACTATCATGATAGCTAATATATGTCAACAATTTTTTAAATTAAAAATGCCACTAATATAATATAGTGACATTCTTTAATTTTTATAAAGTATTACTTGTTTTTTGAATTATTTTTTTCCCATCTTGATTTTCAACTGTTATTCTAACTTTTTTTCCTGATAGATTAGGAATTTTTATTGTATTATCCATCTTTTTCATGCCATTTCTTGCAGTTCTACCCAATTGCGATTCAAATTTATCAATTACTTTTCCACTAGAATTAAGAACTTCTATTTTTTGACTTAACTTTACAGAACTATTTCCCTTAGAAAAAGTATCTAGGTTGACCTTTAATCCTGAAGTTTTTCTATTATAACTAATTTTCATATTGTTAGCTGTTGCATCTAATATTATATTTCCATAAGAACCATAAACACTAATTCCAACTTCTGTTATCATTTTTATTTGTACATCTAACTTGCCTTTTGTTTTCTTATCTTTTAATTTTAAAGGAACCTCTTTAAATACAATATAACTTTTATATTCTCCATCAACCATATTTTTTGATGGTTTTACTCTAAATCTAACAAGTTGTTTTCCACCGGGCTTTATTGCTACCATTTTAGGATATAATTTTATATTGTCATTTAAATTATATTTCTCATAACCTTCTGGTGCTTCTAAAAAACTTTCTAATCTCATAGGATCAGATGTATTATTTATAAGAACTATTTCATTGGTATTAATCTTATCTAAATTTAATTCAAATCTTGTTGGTGCTACACTAAAATTAAAAGCCATTGCTACTATATTTGTAATTAAAAATAATGCTAATATCATTTTCTTTTTCATTATATCACTCCATTTCTGTTAAGATTCTATCATACTTTTCATACTTTAAATTCCTATTAAATTTTTTAAATCTATCTATTATAGCGTCTTTAAATTTAGTTCTCTTTGAGATTATCCCTCCTTCTTTATTTATTTCATCTCCATTTTTAAAATAAAATTTATCTGCTATTAATCCAGCTTTATCATAAATAACTACTGCACCATCTTTATATCCATTTTTATAATTAACAGAAGTTTTTATATCTCCTGTTTTATAAAAAAAGTTCCAAGATCCTGTTCTTTTACTCAATCTATATTTTCCCTCTAAAAAAGGGGCTCCATCTCTAGAAAACATTTTAAATTTACCATCTAATTTTCCAAATTTAAAATAAGTTACCGTTTCTAGAACTCCTGTTTTATAAAAAAATGTTGCTTCACCATTTAATAACCCATGTTCATAATTTAATTGAGATAACAAATTTCCACCTTGTGTATATTTTACTACCTTACCTGATAATATTCCATCCTCTAAATTCTCATAACTTTCTATTTTCTGATTTTCATAAAAATATGCCCACTGTCCATTTGGTTTATCATAATTATACCTTAATATTACTTTTGTTGATTTATTCGGATATTTTATCATCCAAGTTCCATGCTTTATTCCATTTACATATCTTCCCTCATAAAATAATTTTTCATTATCCTCATCCTTTACTATGCCCTGAAACATCCCATGTTTTATTCCATTTTTATACTCCTCTTTTCTATCTACTCCTGTCATCTCACCTGTAAAAGGAGTAGTTTCATTTTGAAAATAAACTATTTGGTTTTTTATTTTTTTATTTTTTATACTTTCTACTCGTCCATTAGAATATGACAAATTTAAAACTAATATAAAAGTTATAAAAAATTTTATTGCTCCAAATTTTCTCAATTTAACTCTCTCCTTTAAAAATTATTTAAAATGCTATCTACATCAAAATCATCAACATCCGAATCTTGTTCTTTTTTGACTTTTTTAATTTTATCCTCTGCTGTTTTATTAACAGTTACATCAAATCCTTCAAAATACTCTCCTTCATCATCATTTTCTAATTTTACAATAACTTTAGTCTTTTCGCCTGTAAATATTATAGGATCACTTCCTAAATAATTAAACTTAAGATCATACTCCCCTGGCAATACATCATCAAAGAAGTATAGCCCATCGAATTCTGGATCTATCTCTTTATAAAATTCGCCGTTTTTTTCCAATACAATTGTTGTCATACTTACTATTCGAATAAATTCATCAGAAGATATCCCCTCCCCTTTCAGTATATTCCCTGTTACCATTGATATTGCTTGGACAGGAATATTATATTCAGTTCCAACAGAAGCTTTTGTTTCTACCCTTACATTATTTTCAATCTGTTTTAACATTGGATCTATTGATTTTCTATCAATTTCTACTTTATATTTTTCTTGAGGTAATAATCCATCTGATATATACTCTCCCTTACTATTTGTTTGAAACTTTTTCCCATCAACTATTATCTTTATATCTGGTATAGTTTTTTCTCCTTTGTCATATATTTTATTACTATTTGTGTCTATAAATACTTTACCAAAAATCCAAGAGTTATCAACTTCTCTATCTTTTACAACTCTTTTTAAATTTGATAAATCTATAACTTTTTCTGCATTTATTCCAACAGTATAGTCATTCTCTTCTGATCTATTGACAGGAAGCTCTAAATAAAAAAGTCCATCAAAATACAAATTAAAATCAAGAGTAAATAGAAATTTATCTGCATCATTATATCGAACTTCTCCACTAAAATTATACTCTATAGACGAATCCTTTATTTTTCTTCTTCTACTTAACATTTTTACTGAATAATCAACATTTTTTTCTGAATCTCTATTCTCTATATTAGATTGAAATAATAAACTTATATTATTAAACCCTGTATAAGTTATTCCTGGATTTATTTCAATAATCTTCTCGTTTGATCTATTTTTTTTATACTCTGTATCAATAAATAAAGAATAATTTCTAAAACTTCTATTTTCTAAACTTAAATAATATCCACTTTCTTTTTCATTATTTTTGAAATCCACCTCTTCTAAATAACCAAAAGCGATCCTATTTAAAGAAAACTCTTTTAATAAACCAATCTCATTATGATATTTCACATTATTTTCTTCTCCCAAATATTTTGAATATTCATCTCTTTTAAAAATCAAATTAATATCTTTTAATTTTTGATCTATTTTCAATTCATAACTATTCTCTTTTTTATCGTATTCATAAAAATTTTTTAAACTTAATAGTGTTGGAAAACTATCAAAATTAGTTCTATATGCTAACTCACTTTTAACAATATTAAACTCTCTTTTATTTTCAGAAAATAAATTCATAACTCCTATTCCAAGAGATAAATCATCAGTTACACCGTAATCAACTTGAAAAATACTTTGTAATTTTTCATCAGATTTTCCATATTGAATATTATAATTCACTTCATCTTTATTTAAAATAGAAACATCACTTAAAGTATAAACTTTTCTATTTTCTATCTGTCCATTTTTATAATAAATTTTTAAACTATATTCTCCTCCATAGTTTCTTTCTCTAATCTTAAATTCAAATCTTCTTGTTGTAGGATTCTTATAATCAATTAACATCCCATTTTGATAAAGCTCAATTATATCTGCTCCTTGAGCTTCACCTTCAATTATAGTCACGTTGTTCTCTGTTGAACTATATGTATTTTCTTTTCCAAAACTAATTCCTTCAACAGAAGAGTTTACTCTTAAAAAATCAGGTGTTCTCAAATAAAAATCCCCTATTACTAAATCATTCTCCTTATATAAATCGTTATATGTCCATTTATAATTTTCCAACTCACTTTGTGGTTTTAATTTTTGATTTATATATAGATCTCCATATAAAAACTGCGTTCCATATTCTAAATTTATATTTTCTTCAGCATTTTCAATATCATTTTTCATAAAATTTATTTTTAATAAACCAGGAGATATAAGGGTGTTTTTATTTCTTACCACTCTGTATTTTTTATTTGATTTTTGATCATTTAATCTTAATCTTTCAACTTTACTTTTTTCTCTTTCTTCATAAGGAAGAACAAAAGTTGGATTTAATGTTAGTTTTAAATTTTCTCCTGACCATTCAGCTTCATCAAAAGGTAATTTATTTTTTAT
Organism: uncultured Cetobacterium sp.; assembly: GCF_947039425.1. Classification (GTDB taxonomy): domain Bacteria; phylum Fusobacteriota; class Fusobacteriia; order Fusobacteriales; family Fusobacteriaceae; genus Cetobacterium_A. The sequence goes on from NZ_CAMQYW010000105.1 coordinate 4,104, forward strand.
AACATTTAAATCAATATATAAATCATCGTCAATCACCTTACACTCATTTTGAGAAAACTTTATATCTATTTTTTTTCCGTCTATTTCTCCTTCTATACTCCTATCTTCTAAATTAATCTCTACAGTATATATTTCTAAAAAATAAAACAGTGTTTTTAATCCTACAAATACTTTATCTCTATCAAAATCATACTTTACTAAGAAAAAATCATCTTTTAATTTTTTACTATGTATCTCTACATAAGCATCATCTAATGTCTCTCTATTTTCTCCATATATTTTATTTGAAAAAAGAAGTAATAGGAAAAATAAGAAAAATATTTTATCCCTCACTTTTCTTTTCACTAATCATACCTAACCTTTATTAATAATGTACCACTATATATTCCACTACTAGCTCCTCTTGTATCTTTTGCCATTCCATTAAACTCAACTTTTGCTGTTCCTCTATAATTAAGTTCAACTTCGTCATCTCCTTCATCATCATCTCTAAGGTTCGAATTAATATCTACTTCCAATTTTCCTCTTCTATTTTGATTATAAATAAATATTTTTTTAGGATATTCAATTTCAACTTCTTCTCCTGGTTTACCTTTTATATAAAGAATTCCTGGGAATCCATCTCGCTTTGAAGATAATGTATCTCCTCTAATTCCCTTTCCCAAATACATTGGTTCTGTTTTCAATTCTAGACTTCCTAATACATTAACATAATATTTAAAAATAACAGTTTCCACTTCGTCATCTTTCCATAATTTTAATGTAATTGGATCGCTTACATACTCTCCATTTAAAGATAGATTTTTTCCAATTCTAAAAACTCCACCAACTCCTAACTCTATTCTTCCCTTATAATCAAAAGTTAAATAATTTCTATCTATATTTCCAACTTTTTTTTTCAAATATATTCTATCAATCTCCATATCATTTGCTATTCTTCCATTTAAAGATTTAAATTGAACTCTTCTACCTCTTGGAAATAATTCATACCTTATAAATCTATCTCCATAATCTTCTCTTCCTTCATAATCTTTTCTTATTGTAATTCTAGCCATTTCATCATCTTGTATATATTGAGAACTATTGTTTGAAATCTTTGAATTTAAAAATCCATCTCCTACCTTAATATCTAAATCGTCAAGGTCATAGGAATATGTATTTACAAAACAACTTATAAATAATAATAATAATATTTTTTTCATAAGAATACTCCTTTAATCATATCTCACACTTAAAACTAATTTCCCTCTATAAACTCCTTTTTTTTGATTAGATATTGGTCTTATTCCAGCAGTGATTCCTACTCTTAATTTTCCATTTAATCCTAATATTACTGGAATATTTTTTTCACTTGGATTTATCATTCTATAAACACTATAATAATATATAAATGGCATCGTATCTCCATATTCATTTACTAAGTTAAAATGATAATTATCACTTCCTGCTTCATACTCTCCATTTCCTTTAATAATAACTCTAGCTAGTCCTTCTCCCTTTATAGAAAAACTAGATTTTAAATCATTTACAGGAATTCCCGGTAAAACATTCCCAAAATCTAAATCTCCATTTGATCTAATTGTTAAAGAGTCCATTATCTCTCCAAAAACTGGCATTTGTACACTTCTTTCAATTTCATCATCTGAAAAACTAAAAATTGATATACATATAAATATTACTAGAAATAATAATTTCTTCATTTCTCACCTCTTATTTCAACTCTTTTATTTTTTCATTTCCAATAATCAAATTTTTATTATGAGCTAAAGGAATATATGGAATATTTTTAGATATTAAATAAACTATTTTATCATAAACTTTCTCTCTATTTTCCTCTTTTTGCTCATTTTTCATTATATTAATAAATGGTTTAATAGCATTGTACATATCAACATCTTGAATGTCATATAATAATATTCTCCCTAGATTATATAATTGATAATTACTA
>NZ_CAMQYW010000106.1 GCF_947039425.1 uncultured Cetobacterium sp.
TCTTCAAATTGTTCAGACAAAATAGGTTTACTAAATAAAAAACCTTGACCAATATCAACTTTATTTTCCTTTAAAAATTCAAGCTGATAAGTTGTCTCTATTCCTTCAGCAACAATTTTTAAATTTAAATCTTTGGCTAAATTAACTAAATTCTTATAAATACTATGATTATAAGTATCTTTCTCTGTTATTATATCTAAAATAGATTTATCAAACTTTACTATATCAGCTGACAGATAGGGTAGTAAACTTGCTGTTGAATGTCCAGCTGTAAAATCATCTATAGATATTTGAATATTTAGATTTTTAATTTGAGTTATTTTAGTTAAGGTTTTATTTAAGTCACTAGATAATATTGATTCAGTAATCTCTACTTCTAACCACTTTCCTGAAACACTATATTTATCTAATAAACTTTGTAAAACATCAACAAGATCATCTCTTTCAAATGTTTGCATAGAAAGATTAAAAGATAACTTAAATCCACTATTAATCAAGTTTAAACTCTGCCATTTTTTTATAATTTTTACAGATTCCTCAGCCATTTTATAATCTATTAAGTAAACTAAATTAATTTTTTCCGCTATTGGTATAAACTCATTTGGATAAATAGAACCATCTTTTTTTGTTTTCCATCTTGCTAAAGTTTCCCCACCAACTATTTTATTATTTTGAATATTAAATTTTGGTTGGATCATTGGATAGATTCCTATTAAATTTTTTTCACTTAAATATAACTTTATTAAATTTTCTCTATTTTTATTTTCTATTAACTCTTTTGTTGCCTCCACTACTGAACTAGTATTTTTAGCCTTATCTATAGCTACATTTACATATTTTAGTGCTTCATCAAAAGAGGTTTCATCACTTTTTTTTAAATAATATCCTATGCTTAAAAGTATTGTTAATTCTTTTCTTCTTTTGTATTTTTCCAACTCGATTTTTAGTTTTTTCAAATATTTTTTTATATAAATATCATCTAAAAAAATTAAAAACTCAGTATTTGATATTCTAAATGTAAATTGATTAAAAAAAACTTTTTTTATAATTTTAGAAACCTTTATAAGAATTTTATCTCCAATATAATATCCATATTTATCGTTAATCTCTTTAAATTTATCAATATCTATTAAAATTAAATATCCCTCTTTATGTCTATTTCTTCTTTTGAATCTATTAAAACTAATTCTATTTTTTAATCCTGTTAAGGGATCTTTTTTTAATTTGTTTTTACTTTTTTTATAATAATTAAATTTAATTATACAAATAATAAAAATAAAAACCCCTAAAGATGCACATAAAACAAGTAAATTAATACTCTTTTGAGTTTTATCCTCTAAATAGCGATTATAGTTATCTATAATTTTAGCTTCCTCTTTAATATTTTCTCTATCTATTAAATTTACAATAGCTTTATTTAATATGTTTCTTAATAATAACTTATCTTTAGGTAACCCTAAATAAATTGGAAGTTGTTCAATTTTTTCAACTTTATATTTTGGAATATCTAAATCATCATAAGATAAAATAAAAGCTGAATTAATTTGATTATTTTTAAGAGCATTATTTAATAAATCTATATTTTTAAAAGGTTTAATATTCTCATTCAATGAGTATTCCTCAGTTAAACTTTTAGCTGTTTTTCCATGTAATCGTCCTGTTATATTATTTTTATTAATACTATATGAAGAAATTTTATAAAGAATTAAATCATCTATTTTTTTAGTAAATAAAATTGATTTCTCTCTTTGTTTTGTTTTTACCATTGGTAAAATATCAATTTTTCCCTCTTCTAGCTCTTTATAAGCTTTATGAAAGCCCATACTACTATTTGTTATATAATCAAACTTTATTCCTGTACCCATAGAAAGCTTCTTTAAAATAAGATACATTGATCCATCATAATTATTATTTATTCTATAAAAATCGCTATTTTTAACTTTATCATCCACATATATACTGATAGAATTTAAATTTTTTAAATACTTTTTTTCATCTATATTTAAAGAATTCATAAATTTTTCTCTATAGATTATATTTTTTCTAGTTGTTAAAAATTGAGATATCTCTTTATGATATTTTTCATTTAAAGCACTATTTATAAGTAAAAGTAGATCTTTGTCTTTTTTACATACTCCAAGTGATGCACCTGGAATATTTCCAACCTTTTGTTTATATTTAAATCCTATTAACTCTCTGTTTAAACCTATATAATAGCTTTCATTTCTAACATCTTTTAAATTTATTGGAATTAATTTAGCATGTATATCTTTTAATTCTAAATATTTTTTAATACTATTGCTATATTCAAAATTTTTTAATATATATATTTTTTCATTCTTAAAATTCTTAAAATCTGAAACAATATTTTTATTAGATACTAAATATAATCCCTGAGAATATAATACATTTGAAAAATATAGATATTTTTCCTCTTGTTTTGTTGGAGTTAGCCCACCTACAATATCTATTCTTTTATTTTTATAATCATCTATTATAGTATTCCAATCACCTTTAATTACCTTAATATTTAATTGTAAATAATTTTTTAATAAATCTTCAATAATTAAATTTATTGAATTATTATTATAAACTTCACATTTAAAATCTGAATTAAATAGTCCTAATGTAAGTTCTTTCTTTTTATATTTTTTTAAAATATTTTTTTCTTGTTTATTCTTAGGAATATAAACATTTTGAGAAAAAATAGTAAAAAAACATAAAAAATAAATAAAAATAAATCGCATATAATTTTTCTCCTTAGAAATTTTTCTAGATATATTATACTCTTAAATAAATTTAAAATAAATATAAACTTTTATGTTAAGATATAATTGAATATTTTAAAAATAAATAACTAGGAGACATTATGAATTATAAAAAAAATATACCTAATAGATTTAGATTTATTTACATTTATAATAGTGAAAAAATTAATTGAGTTGATGGAACTATGCTCTCTAGGATAGAGAGTCTTGCAAAAAAATATAAAGGATTATTTTTCTCAATAGATATCAAAAAATATCCTCAAGTGACAGGAGAATTTATGATTTTTGTGACACCAGCTCTTTTAGTTTATTATGAAAAGTTTGAAATTATAAAAAAAATCAGATTTTTTCCAATTGGTGAGATTGAAGAGGAATTACATAGGTTTATCACAAATATAGAGTAAGTGTTTATTCTGTATTTGTAGTAATTTATTGATATTTCATTTCAAAAAAGTTATACTTTAATAGTAACTAATCTAAAGGAGTTGATAATATGATAAATTACAAAATGCCACTAACTGGATGTTTGACTCTAAAAAATGATTCCACTCAGTTAATGATTCAATTAAAAAGGACTAATGGTTTTTCTGATGGTTTTCATTTAAAAGAAGTAACAGGTGAAAAAGAAAACATTAAATACTTCAAACTTATAATTACAAATCCACATTTAAATCCCAATTTAACAATTAATAATCCAATTAAAACTAGTTTTAACAATAATTTCAAATTTGCTATTAAAATAGGTGAAAAAGGATTCATATCCGATTTTATAACTAATTTTTAAAACAATTCAATAAGAAACTATTAATACAGAGAATCTAATAGTTCTCTGTATTTTCTTATATATAATAAAAAAGATGTAAAAATATTAATTTTTACATCTTTTTCATAAATTAAGCTAAATTTAGTCCACTTGAGAGATACATGATACTGGACAAACAGAAGCGCATGATCCACAATCAATACATTCATCTTCATTAATTTTTCTTTTACCATTTTCTAATTCTGAAATACATGATACTGGACATACTGATTGACATGCACCACATGCAATACACTCATCTTCATTAATTCTATAAGCCATTTTTATCAACTCCCTTTTTAATATATTTTAAGTGTATCATATCTAAAAATATATTTCAAACATAAAATACCAATTTTAGAGTACTTTACATCGAAATATTATTTAAATTTGATATTGAAATTATCTTTATATTTTGAAAATGACTCCTACAACACCAGAACAAACAATCAATAAAATAGGATTTATTTTAATCTTTTTAATTAAAATATATAAAATTATTCCTAGTATTAAGGATTTTATATTCAAATTTTGGAAAAAAGATAAATGTTTTGAACTATATAAAAAAGAGACTTTAATAATTCCAAAGGTAGCAGCAGTAATTAATCCTACTGAAGCTGGTCTTAAACCATAAAAAGCTCCATTTATATATGTATTTTCTTTAAATTTTTTAAGTGCTTTTGAAATTACTAAAATTATTAATACAGAGGGTGTAACAATTCCTAAAGTAGCTACAATACCACCTAAAGGACCTCCTGTTAAGTATCCAGTATAAGTTGCCATATTAATACCAATAGCTCCTGGAGTAGATTCTGATATTGCTAACATATTTACTAAATCTTTTTCTGTAAACCAATTAGTTTTATTACTTAAACTTTCTAAAAAAGGAATAGTAGCAAGTCCTCCTCCCACTGTGAAAAAACCTATTTTACAAAATTCATAGTATAGTTTTATGTAAAGTAACATATTTACCTCTCTTTATTTTTTTCTTTTAATATATATTCCTGATAATGCTGAAATAATTATAATTATTACTGGAGAAATATTAAAAAATAATGATCCCAATATAACTCCAAAAAATATAAACATTGTTATATTATCAATTATTGCTTGTTTAGATAAATTAAATATTGTTTGTAAAATTAAGATACTTACACAAACACGTATTCCAGAAAAGGCATATTGAATAATTTCAAGTGATGAAAAGTTTTGAATAAATGCTCCAATAATTTGAATAACAATTAAAGCTGGAAAAATAAATCCTAAGGTGGCAACTAATGCTCCTGATATACCACATATATTTTCTCCAACAAAAGTAGCAGTATTAACGGCTATAACTCCTGGAGTACATTGTCCAATAGCACAATAATCTCCTAATTCCTCATTTGTAGCCCACTTCTTTTTTTCAACAATTTCCTTTTGTAAAATAGGAAACATTGCATACCCTCCTCCAAAAGTAAAAAGTCCTATTTTGCTAAAAGTAAAAAATAAATCTAATAATTTTTTTAATTTTTTCAATTTAACCTCCTTATTTTTGTAGAAATTCTAACAGAATATTATATTAAAATTAGAAATAAAATTAAAATAATTGATATCACCAATTTTAATATAAATAACTTGAAAGAAAAATCATTATAATTTTTCATAACAATCCTCCTTTATAATTTTATATTTTTTACCAAAACATAGTATATCATAATAGTACAAAAAAGTCAAAAATAGCTATTTTTTATGCAAGTAAATGATTATTTTTAAATATAAAATATTTTTAAATTATCAAAGTATAACCATAATCACACTTTTTTAAGAGCTAAATATGTTATAGTATAAATATATGTAAAAAAAAAATATTTTGGTAACATATGTTACGGAAATTTAATCAATTATTTAGTACACTTAAGTGTCAATAAAATTAATTAAAGGAGTGATAATTATGAACACTAAATTACAAGAAATTTTAAACAATGAGAGACAAGAATCAGTAACAATGGTTACTATGGGAAATGAAAAGCCACATATTACAAATACTTGGAAATCTTATATTACTGTTTGTGATGAGAAATTTATTATTCCAGTTGGTGGAATGAAAACTACAGAGGAAAATTTAAAAATAAATAATGAGATTCAAATTTCAATTGCATCTCCAGAAGTTCAAGGATTTAATTTTTTAGGAACTGGTGTGTTAATCACTGGAACTGCTGAAATTAAAAGAGAAGGTAGTGAATTTGATTTAATTAAAAAATCATATGAATGGGCTAACGGTGCATTAATAGTTACTTTAAATAAAGTCACTCAAACTCTATAATAGATTAATTAAAAATATATAAAGAAATCAAGGGCATAATAGTATAAAAAACTCTTGCCGTTTACAACAGGTTACAAAATTAATTTTAAAAGCTTATTCTCCAGCGAAAGTAACTGAAAAATATGTTATACGAAAAAAATAGAGAAAATCCTTAACAGATTTTCTCTATTTTAA